>JAIOYD010000086.1 GCA_021741285.1 Rickettsiaceae bacterium
AAATACAGGCACTTCTCTCTCGGAGTACAGTCCTTTAAGCATATTGGTGAGTTCAATAACTTGGCCTCTTGATTCAACATTGCGAGAAAATAGAATAAATCCAGCAACTTGATGTACCTTAAATAAATCTAGCTCTTCTTGGGTCAATTTTGTGCCACTAATACCGAAAATTATGGGTATCATAATATTATCCAGATTATTTAATTTTGTTTATGCGATCTGTCTAGATTACCAACACTGGAGAATTTATCAACATAATATAGCTGAACATTGCCAACCGACCCATTTCTGTGTTTTGCAATCAATATTTCTGCTATATTATGAGCTCTATCAAGAGCGGCTTGCCATTCAGAATATTTTGGATCACCAGGGGTCGGTTCTTTTCTGCGTAAGTAGTATTCTTCTCTGTACAAGAACATAACTAGATCAGCATCTTGCTCAATTGACCCAGATTCCCGCAAATCTGAAAGTAGAGGTCTTTTATCTTCTCTTTGTTCTACTGCTCTTGAAAGCTGAGATAGAGCAATAACGGGGATATTTAATTCTTTAGCAATTGCTTTAAGACCTTGAGTAATCTGAGAGATTTCTAGCACTCTATTCTCTGATTTACTAGACCCAGTAAGTAATTGTAAATAATCAACAAAAATAATACCTAAATTATGTTTTCTCTTAAGTTTTCTTGCTCTAGACCTAACAGCTGAAATAGATAGAGCAGGGGTATCATCTATAAAAAATGGCATTTCTGATAACTCAGCAGCTGCCTTGCGTAGATCGTTGTAATGCTCTTCATTTACCTTGCCATTACGTAAATTTGTTGAATCAACTCTGGCCATCATGGAAAGTAAACGACTTGCTAGCTGTTCTGAAGACATTTCCAAAGAAAAAAAGCCTACTGCGGGAGGCTTTTCTCCTTCCTTAGTCTTTCGTTGCAAAGCTTTGCAAGCATTAAAAGCAAAGTTAATAGCAAAGGCTGTTTTACCCATCGATGGACGTCCAGCAACTATAATTAGATCAGAATTTTGAAAACCAGAAAGCTTATTGTCTAGGTCAAGATAACCTGTCGAGATGCCTGTAATATGGTCAGTATTCTTCATCGCTCTGTTTATGCTACTAAGTGACTCAGCAACTGACTCTCTCATTGGAATAAAGCCTTTTTCTTTCATGCCTTCACTAGCAAGAAGATAAAGTTTATTTTCTGCAATTTCTAGTTGCTCCGGAGCTTCTTGCTCTAGAGTAGAGTTATAGGCATCATTAACAATTTCTTCACCGATAGTAATCAAATTTCTCTTGATTGCCGAGTCGTAGATTATTTTGCCGTAATCATAAGGGTTAATTACAACCATAGCGATTGTTGTTAATCTAATAATATACTCATTGCCTTTTAGTTCTTGGTATAAAGGATCTTTCTCAAGTATAGATTTGATAGTAACAGGAGTGGCGCTTAAACCTTTTTCAACTAATATTTCTATAGCATGATAGATTTTTTGATGAAATTTTTCATAAAAATGCTCCGCTTTCAAGAACTCATTAATTTGCTCAATTAAATCACTGTTAATAAGAACAGCTCCAAGCAACATCTGCTCTGCATGCACATTGGCAGGTAACTTTCTTAACAAATCATGGTCTGGTAGTGTTTGACTTATATTTTCCACTACATGTCTCTTAAAAATTTATCAGCCTCTAAAGCTGCCATACAACCCGTTCCTGCAGCAGTTACTGCTTGACGATAAATTTTATCTTGAACGTCTCCAGCAGCAAACACTCCTTGTATATTAGTCTTAGTTGAGTCTGGTGCTGTAATTATATAACCTTCTTCATCCATCGTTAGTTGGTTTTTAAAAAGATCTGTATTTGGTTTATGCCCAATTGCAATAAATACACCAGAGCAGGGCAAATCAGATACTTGATTAGATTTAATATTCTTAATTTTTATACCAATTACAGATTTAGGGTTATTAGTACCAACAACTTCTTCTAATTCACTGTCCCAAATCACTGATATCTTATCATTTTTAAATAATTTTTCTTGAAGCATTTTTTCTGCTCTGAATTGATTTCTGCGGTGAATAATATAAACTTTTTTAGCATGATTAGTAAGGAACAGGGCTTCTTCAACGGCAGTATTTCCGCCACCTATTACTACAACATTCATGTCTTTGAAGAAAAACCCATCACATGTGGCACACCCAGACACACCATAGCCTTGAAATTCCTGTTCAGATGGAAGTCCCAACCATTTAGCTTGAGCTCCTGTACAAATTACTACACTATCAGTTTCATACACTTCTCCTGAAGCTGTATAGGCTTTGAATGGTCTTTTATTAAGCTCAATTTTTTCAACATAGTCATAAACAAGCTTAGTACCAACTTTTTCTGCTTGTTTCTCCATTTCTTGCATTAGCCATGGGCCTTGTATTGTTTGGGCAAATCCAGGATAATTTTCAACGTCAGTAGTAATGGTCAGTTGACCACCTGGTTGCATTCCATGTATCAAAATTGGTTCTAATCCAGCGCGGGCTGCATAAATTGCGGCACTTAAACCCGCTGGTCCTGAGCCAATAATTAGGATTTTAGTTTTAGTAATAGATTGTTCCATACTTTACCGTATTTTAAGTTGTGATCGACTATGTAGTAAGAATTCCTTCAAGGAAAATCATCGCCATAATGGGCATGTATAGTAAAACAAAGAGCAAAGAAAGCAATACCGCAGTTGCTACTTTTTCCGGATAAATTTTATACAGTGACGCTAGTACAATTGTATTAGTAGCCATTGGTGCAACGCAGAGCAATTGTAGAGCGTTATAATAATTAACATCAAGCCATTTAAAATAAAAACGATCCAGTAAAATAAATATATTAAATAATGCTGGATAAAATAGAAATTTGCTAGCAAAAGCCGCAGCAGTAAATTTTATATCAAAATCAAATTCTTTAATGCTCGATAGAGCGAGTCCAATAGTTACCATACCCAATATTGAGAAAGCGCCTTTCATATTGCTAATAAAATCATCAAAAAAATCTGGTAGATGGAAGCCTAAAAGACTCATCGCGCAGCCTAAGAAGAAGGCATTTAAAAGCGGTAATTTTGCTACCCGCAACACACTTTGCTTAAATGTACCTACACTTCTTGCACAAAAATAGCACCCAACTGAGGCTTCACAAATAGAAATACCAATCAAGCCAAGCGCATAAATGCTGAGGGTATGATCATCAAATAGAGCAGCTGCAATCGGCAAAACTACGTAACCACTATTTCCAGTTCCAGCAGATAGAGCTAAAATATTTCTATGTGAATCTTGCCAAATTTTTCCATATAGCCAATAACTAAAAAGACTTAGTATTGTACATAAAGTGAAAGTTAAGGCTGAAATTCCAAGAGAACTAAATGTTAGTTGGGCGCTTGTCGGAATGGCAAAAAAAACAATGGGAGCAACGAAATAAAATAGTAAGGAAGTAATACTATCTTTTTCTACATTTGTGAATTTGCCCGACAAAAAGCCAATTAATACGCTCAAGAGCGAAGATAATACTTTTAAAAATACTAGACTAAATACTGCCATAATATATAATTTTTTATAAGTTGTTTTAGTCTGATATTATCGTTGATTTGTAAAAATTCATTATAACCATTTACTCAAAATCAATCTACCGAATATTTGGCAATTTTACTATGTTACATTAATTGTATAAAAAACTCTTGAATGTTTGGTACAGACGCTATATATTACGAGGCTTAAAAAGTCTAAAACAATACAAAGCTCACAAGGGCTTACATAAGAAATTTGGAGATATTTAAAGATGAGTGAAGCATTAACTCTAGCAGCAGAACTACGAGAAGAATTAGGAACAGGGGCTTCTAGGGCTTTAAGAAAAAAAGGTATGGTGCCTGCGACAATCTATGGCGCAGGTAAAGAACCTTTATCTATTGCAATAGAAGAGAAGGAAATAACCAAATATTATAGAAAACCTCAGTATATTTCTCAGTTATTTGAACTTGAAATTGGTCAAAAGAAATTTAAAGTTCTGCCAAAAGCAATTCAATTACATCCAATAACTGATATTGTAAGCCATGTTGATTTTGTATTTTTAGAAAATAAAATGCAAAAAATGCAGGTACCAATTGTTTACTTAAACAAAGAAAGTTGTTTAGGTGTTAAAAGAGGGGGGTACTTCAACACAGTAAAAAGATTTGCCACAATTCTTTGTCCAGTAGGCATCTTGCCTCGCAAAATTGAAATTGATGTAATGGCAATGCCAATAGGTTCATCTTTGAAAGCAAAAGACTTATCGATTCCAGTAGGTGCTAAACTTTTAGAGAATGCTAATTTTGTTATAGCATCAATCGTTGGTAAAAAAGGTAAATCTGATGACATTGACGAAGCTGTAGCTCCAGCTGAAGCTGCTAAGAAATAAGTATACAAGAGCCTGAAATATCATTCTTCATGTATGCGACGCTAGTTCTTTGATTGTTCTGTCACCGATATCTAAGCCTTGTGTAGGATGACAAAAACGGAAAGAAAACCTTTTGCAAACCATTTTTAATGTATCGGTTTAAGTAGAATGTTTCTAATTGTTGGCCTTGGTAACCCTGGTAGAGAATATAGCTGCACCCGGCATAATATTGGTTTTACGACTGTAGATGCTTTATCTAGAGAATATCGCTTACCATTTCAAAGTAAATCCAGATTTAATTCTCAACTTGCACTGGGAGAACATAAATCTAAAAATATTGTACTTTGCAAACCAGAAACTTACATGAATCTATCTGGTGAAGCGGTGCAATCAATCTGTTCATATTATAAAATTCCTTTAGATAAAATTATAGTCATTCATGATGATATAGACCTAAAATTTGGCAAGATTGCCCATAAGATAGGCGGAGGAGCTGGGGGGCACAATGGTTTAAAGTCTATTGATAAACATATTGGGGCAAACTATCACAGAATCAGAATGGGTATTGGTAGGCCAGAGGATAAAGCTTACGAAATATCTGACTTTGTGCTTGGAAAATTTTCTCAAGAAGAAGAATTATTTATTTTTAGAAATATTGATTTACTCACTCGCAACATGGAGCTGCTAATTTTAGGTGATATTGAAGCATTTAAAAAAGCTATTTCTGTTTAAAACTAGTGAAAACTATAGCTTTTTATGTTATGTTTAAATGTTGAAAATATGGATTCTGATATAAGAAAATCCTCTGTTATTCTAAAGTTTTATAGCAATTAATTCAAAAAATATAGTTAAGGAAATAATTATGAGACTTAAATGTGGAATCGTTGGGTTACCTAACGTTGGTAAATCAACTTTATTTAATGCCCTAACGGCAAGCAGCAATGCAGAGGCAGCCAATTACCCTTTTTGCACAATTGAACCAAATACTGGTGTTGTCCCAGTACCAGATTCTCGCCTTAATAGGTTAGCCAAAACTGCTGGTTCGGCTAAAATCATACCAGAGTTTATTGAATTTGTTGATATAGCTGGACTTGTTAAAGGCGCTAGTAAAGGAGAGGGGTTAGGTAATAAATTTTTATCTCATATTAGAGAGGTTGATGCTATTATTCATGTTTTGCGTTGTTTTGATGATCCAGATATTACGCATGTACATGGTAAAATTGATCCTGTTGAAGATGCAGAAATAATAGAAACTGAATTAATTATCGCAGACCTAGATTCTGTAGATAAACGCCTGCCTAATTTAATAAAAAAGGCTAAGACTGATAAGATATTACAGTTACAAGTAGAGCTTCTGGAAATTTGCAGAAAAGTGCTAGAGGAGGGGAGGCCTGTTAGATCATTAATAGGCAAAGTTGATGCAAAAGAACTAGCCGCACTTCAGTTACTTACTTCAAAGCCAATTTTATATGTGTGTAATGTTCTTGAATCAGAAGCAACATCTGGTAATGGTTATTCGCAAGTGGTAGAGCAAAAAGCCACTTCCGAAGGGGCAAACGTAGTAATTATTTCTTCTAAAATTGAAGCAGAAATATCTATTTTAGAAGATCCAATAGAAAAACAAGAATTTCTTGAAAGCCTTAATTTATCAGAGCCAGGCCTTAGCAAAATTATAAAATCGGCTCATTCTCTCCTCGGCTTAAAGTCATTTTTTACTATCGGGCCTAAAGAAGCCCATGCTTGGACTTTTGAAACAGGATCTCTTGCACCAGCTGCTGCCGGTATTATACATACAGATTTTGAGAAAGGTTTTATTAGAGCTGAAGTTATTTCCTGTGAAGAATATCTAGCAATTGGAAGCGAAGCTCGGGCAAAGGAGCTTGGTAAAATGCGAGTAGAGGGAAAAGAGTATGTTATGCAAGATGGAGATGTTGTACATTTCAGGTTTAATGTTTAGCAAAATAATGTAATTAAGTTATGAAAGTAATAGGAAAAGTCCCACCAATTTTGCTTTATTGCCTTATATCTCTTTCGACCTTAACCGAAACAGTTTATTCAGCCGCTTTACCCGAAATAGCGCGGCAATTAAATACTGATGGCAGTATTGCTCAGTCATCTACTAGTGCTTACTATGTTGGATTTGCCTTAGGGATTTTTACTTTAGGGAGAATATCAGATATTTACGGTAGGAAACCTGTGGT
>JAIOYD010000087.1 GCA_021741285.1 Rickettsiaceae bacterium
TTCACCAGATTTGAATCTGATAGAAAAATTCTGGGCTAATATGAAACGTTGGATAAAGCAACAAATTACGCATTTTAATACTTTATATGACTCCCTAGTTTCTTTCTTTAATTACGCTATCTCAAGTTGATTTACTATACTAGTTGGTTCTGGCCATATCTTACTACTCGGTGTTAATCTCCTTCTCCTGCAAGTTCGACATCTTGTGATGCTTTCTCTCCTCCTGCTTGAGATGGTTCTAAGACAGTGAGCGGCAAAATTTTACCCGCTTCTCGCGCAACTTGCCACTCTTCTTCTTTTAACGGACTACGTATTAATGGAAATTTTGGCTTTGAAGAGGATGGAGCAGCTTCTACTGAAGCGGGGGCAACAATTTTAGGCATTAGTGCGGACCAATTGAACCTGGCTCCATCGGGTAGAGGGCTTGCTAATTCTTCCAGATCAATTGGTAAGTCAACTTTAAGACTTCTTATATTTGCTTTTATGATATCTCCAAATTACTATAATATACTCATTTAAAATTTCGATAAGTGCCGCAGCTATATGAGAGCTACTTAAGTAATTTTAATATTAAAATATTAATAATTAGTTAACTTAATATTAATATTTATTAGCAACACCACAAGAGGTAAGTGATAAAAAAAGAGCCCTTATCCCTAGGCTAAGAAGCTCTTCTAATTTTAAGAATATCCAAAATTTATAGTCTTTAGGAGAAAAAGCTCTTGTTTGCCATTTTAAATTCTGAGGGGTATGCAAAAAAAACCCTAGAGTTAGAGTTCCATACCACCACTTTTACTAGGCTGCTTAAGAGGTGCTACAGATTTCGGTACTGATTTTCTCTGATTTTGTTTCCTTACTAAATTATCATGAATCTTAGAAACTTGCTTCTTTATAAGAGGAAGGGGAGTTGAAATTACTTGCCCTACTTTTTTTACTATTTGAGACTTTATAGAAGGCTTTGGCACGGAGGGTTTGGGTCCCTCTTGTTTTATTTTTTCTGCGAGTTTTTGAGTGTTTTCTTCTACACCCTTACTCGTTAGAGGACCCATATTCTCCTTAACAGCATTCTTGATTCCCTGAACACTAATAGCACTTTTTATCTTTTGGCCAATTTCTGCACGTTTCTCTGGATCTTTAAGTGATTTAATATTTTTTCCAGCTTCTTTATACTTATCTTGCACCGCTTCAAAAGTAGTTTTTGGTACCCCAGCCTTTTTTGATGCCTCAACAGTTTGTTCCACCTGTTCACCAATATTCGTTGCTACATAAGCAGTCATAATTGCCGGCCCAACTCCTGGTACCGCTGCAGCTGCTCCAGCAATAGCACCTTTTACCAGTGATTTGACTACTGAGCCCACTCCTAATTCTTCATTCCGCATAGATTGTTTAAAAGCGTAAACAGCCGTAACAATCGACCCAAATACCGGTATAGCGCTAGCTGCTATCAATGCCGTCTTAGCGCCCATATCCACAGGATTGGTAGCAAAATGAGCAGGGAGGGATGCTATTCCAACACCCAAATTTTTAACGTCTCTTGCTACTCTACTGAAAAAACCTTTTTTCTCTACTTTTTTTGGAGAGTCAGTTTCGGGATTAATTTTGTTTGAATCACTTTTTGACATAGAGTTCCTTATTTTTTTGTAAATTATAGATTTTAACTTTAACATATAAAACTTAAATTATAGTAAATTTATTATTTAATGCTTATCTAATAATATAATTAAAAATGGTAATGTTGTTTAGGTTACAAAAATATATAAATTAAATCCTTAAATAATATATAAGGTACAACATAAGTTTTAAGATGAATTCATTATTATCTCCTTTTCGAAACATAGAAAGATGCAGAAACAAGTGATTTTTTAAAAGTTAATATATTAACTTTTACTTAACTATATAGCTTTAAACTATAATTAGGTTTCTCGCAAGAAATCTTTGGTAACAAAAAAATCTAGGGAGGTTATATGGATCCACTAACTATTGGTATAGTAGCGATGGGTTGCTCGCTTATAATTGCAGCCACAAACCTTACAATGTGTAGCCTACAAACTTGCACGGCAGTAAAAAAGTCTTATGACGGAGATAGTACAGATAGTGGTCATAACTTATCAGATGACCACCATAAAGCTGAATTACATGATGACCATCCTCTTGTCGAACTTGTAGGAAAAGTTATTACAACACATGAATGATATTTAGCTTATTTATACAGAGTATGAGGTAGTAAGTTTTTACTATCTCATACAGAGATGAAAGATTTCAACAGAAAAAGGATAAGTAATTTATACCAGTAGCTTATTCATCATTTATTCTAGCTATTTTAAGATATTTTTGTGGGAAGTGTCATAAATCAACTGAGCCAACCATTAACCTGTAGGGGTTAGTCCTTTTATTATTGACAGTATGTACTAAGTATTGCTACAACTAATTATAGAATAAACTAAGTGAGTTGTGTAAAATAGGAGAGTATTATGGCTAATAAACCGTTAATAGAGAGTCTCAAAAACGTACTAGCCGATAATTATGCCCTATACCTTAAAACTCAAAATTATCACTGGAATGTTGAAGGTCCAAATTTTAATGGCCTACACTTGTTATTTGAGGAGCAATATATCGCCCTTGCAGAAGCGATTGATACAGTAGCGGAACTTATCAGGGCTTTAGGAGAAAAAGCTCCTGGCACGTTCGATAGTTATATCAAAAGAACCTCAATCAAATCTGGAAATGAAAATTCTTCTGCAGAAGAAATGATTAAAGAACTAGCCGAAGATCAGGCATTGATTCAAAAAACCTTACAACAATGCCTTGAACTAGCACAAAAAATAGGTGACGAAGTAGTAACAGGCTTTATAGTTGAACGTTTAACATTTCATCGCAAAGCATCGTGGATGCTCAAAAGCAGTTTATAGATCCGGAGTATCTGGTGTTTGAATTTGATCCGATTTTACTAGCGCGAATTCAATTTGCATTCACGATTAGTTTCCATATTATATTCCCAGCCTTTACAATAGGGCTATCAAGCTTTTTAGCAGTACTTGAATGGCGTTGGTTAGCAACCGGTAACAATCATTTCCGTGATATCTATAAATTCTGGATAAAGATTTTTGCAGTCGCATTCGGTATGGGCGTTGTGTCTGGCGTAGTTATGTCTTACCAATTTGGCACTAACTGGTCACTATTTTCTGACCGCGTAGCGAATGTCCTTGGACCGTTGCTTGGTTTTGAGGTACTAACAGCCTTTTTTCTTGAAGCATCTTTCCTTGGTATAATGCTGTTTGGTTGGGATAGAGTAAGCAAAAAAATGCACTTCACAGCAACATGTATAGTAGCAGTCGGCACATTAATTTCTGCATTTTGGATTTTAGCTGCCAATAGCTGGATGCAAACCCCTCAGGGTTTTATTATAGAACCTGACGGGCGTTTAATGCCAACTAATTGGCTAGAAATTATTTTTAACCCCTCTTTTCCTTATCGTTTTGCACATATGATAACAGCCGCTTATCTGACTACAGCATTTGTGGTTGGTGGAGTGGGATCATTTTATTTATGGAATAAACGTCATTTACAACATGCACGGATAATGCTGGGAATGGCTACTATGATGGCTGCATTAGTAGCACCGATGCAACTTATTATTGGTCATATGCATGGTGAAAATACTAGAGAATACCAACCAGTAAAAGTTGCTGCAATGGAAGGTAATTGGGAGCATACAACTAATGCACCTTTATATTTATTTGGTTGGCCAAATCAGCAAAAAGAAACAACGGAATTTGGCATTACAATTCCAAATGGTGCAAGCTTAGTGTTAACTGGCAAGGCAGACGGCGAAATTCCAAATCTTAAATCTTTTGCGCCGGAAGACCGCCCACCTGTAGTGTGGGTTTTTTGGAGTTTTCGTGTTATGGTTGGGATAGGGATGTTAATGATATTAGTTGGTGCGTTAAGCGCCACACAGTATTTTCGTAAAAAATTATTTGACAGCAGGTGGTTACATGGCCTTTGGATGATTATGATGCCTTCTGGTTTTATTGCCTTGCTAGCAGGCTGGTTTGTTACTGAAATTGGTCGCCAACCTTGGACTGCATATGGTGTCATTCGTACTATACATTCAGTTTCTCCAGCTATACTAGGGCCACAAGTTGCATGGTCTCTACTTGCTTTTGTAGTGATGTATATATTTGTGTTTGGCGCAGGTAGCTACTATATTCTGACACTAATTGGTAAGGGCATTAGTATATCTGAAGAAAAAGAGCAATTCTACAAACACGGTCTCGAGTCTTCTGTGATCGAAGCGAGGAAGCCCAAAAATGGAGGAAACAGTGTTTGATTTCTCGTCTTTTTTCGATTTACCCTTAATTTGGGGATTGCTTATTGCTAGTGCCATCTTTCTTTACGTATTATTAGATGGCTTTGATCTTGGAGTTGGCATCATATTCCCATTTGCTCCATCAGATAAGTGTCGTGATCGAATGATGAATTCTATTGCGCCATTTTGGGATGGTAACGAAACATGGTTAGTGCTTGGTGGAGGCGGACTTTTTGCAGCTTTTCCTCTTGCTTATGCAATTCTTATGCCAGCATTTTATATTCCAATTATTGTTATGCTGCTTGGTTTAATTATGAGGGGTGTAGCCTTCGAATTCCGCTTTAAGGCTGAAGGAAAGTCACGTAATATATGGGATTATGCATTTCATTTTGGATCGCTGGGCGCAGCTTTTTGTCAGGGCATGATTCTAGGAGCTTTTGTGCAAGGAGTTGAAATAAGTGGACGTAATTTTTCTGGAGGACCATTTGATTGGGCAACTGGGTTCTCTGTTATGACTGGTATTGCAGTAGTTTTTGGTTATGCACTTTTAGGGTCGACATGGCTGGTTATGAAAACCGAAGATATAACACAAGATTGGGCACGTAAAGTAGCTTCTTATGTACTATTTTTTGTTGGTTTATTTATGATGTTAGTAAGCATAGCAATGCCTTTTCTCAACGAATGTATACAAAAATTGTGGTTTAGTAGCCCAAATATTTATTATTTATTACCAATTCCTTTGCTTACCGCAGCCCTATTTCTCCTAGTTTGGTATGATCTACACCACCAAAAGCACGAATACCGACCATTTATTGCTAGTGTAGGGATTTTCTTGTTTGGTTACTTAGGATTAGGTGTTAGCTTATTCCCTTGGATTATTCCATATCAATATGATATTTGGCAAGCAGCTGCATCTGGACCGGGGCTGTCCTTAATGCTAGTAGGCGTTATCCCTTTGCTACCATTAATTCTTGGGTATACAGGTTATTGTTACTATGTCTTTCGAGGGAAATCTGGTCATGATCCTATGTATTAAACAATCAATAATATCATATCTCAAAGCCTCTCCTAAGCTAAAACAATGGTTATGGTTTATTATTCTTTGGTTTGGTGGACTAGGTTCAGTACTGTTGCTAAGCTATCCAATAAAACTGTTGATTAAATTCTCTCAGTAAATCTAACTAATTACTAGAACAGCTCTCCCCAAATTAAACTCAGTTGGTTATAAATATAAAAATTTAAATAAATATTAATATTAGTTAATTTTATGCTTGACTTTAATTTTGATTATTGTTAATATGGTAAATACAAATTAATTAACTCAAATAGGTATTATTATGAACATAGTAGGAATAAAACACGGAAATCAAGTTTATTTCGTTAATGCAGATAACTATAATAATATTAACAGTATCGCAAGGAATACTTAGGGAGCAGTTATGCTTGGCTCAAATGCACTTCAAGCATTAGCTAGCATTGCAAATCTATTTGGCAATAGTAAAGGCAATTTTAGTCATGCACAAATGTTTTGTAACGATATAAAAAATGGTTTATCTATTAGCTATAAGGCATTGAAGGACTATAAGCTAGCTGGACTTGTAAAAGATGGGACTGTTTGTCCTATTAAAGATTTAGGCGGAATTGAAATGATGGATGGACTTTTTGGGTTAAATCTTGCGAAACATTTTAAATTTGATGCAGATCTTGCAAGCCCAGTAGGAGCAAGGGGAGCTAAAGTAAGTGAAGAGGATGAATTTGCACAGGCTATTAAGCTTAGCAAACTTAGCGCTCAAGAAGAAAGTGACTTATCTGAAGCATTAAGATTAAATAAAATTGAGGCTGATAATAAAGCGCAAACTCAACAACAGACAAAAAAGCAACTTCTTTCAATAGTATATAATAAAGCAATTGATGACGCAGAACAAGCTGGACATGAATTAAGCCATGCTAAACTATCTACAATTTTTGATGAGTCCACTCATAATGTAGAGCATTTTTTAACTCAAAATTTAGACTTATTAGGACTTGATTCTGATGTTTTATATGAAATATATAGTGCAGAATAGATTATATTTATTCTCTCTAATAGTAAAATAAAGAAGCTGACAGCATGTCGTTATCAGCTTCTTTACATAATAGACCTCTTGCATAAC
>JAIOYD010000088.1 GCA_021741285.1 Rickettsiaceae bacterium
TAATATTTTCTATAGGCATAATTTAAAATCCATAAGCTTTATACGCTAATTATACCATTTTCTTATGGATTTCCTAAGTAGTTTATATAGTAAAATCCCTTGCTAATTCAGCTAAAGAGACTTCTGACGAAGAGACTTTCTAGGCATTAAAGCAGAAATAACTCGTCCTAAGTCAATAAAATTGAACTATCTAGATTACGAAGGCAACAGTAAAGAACTGGAAGCTAGTGGATTTTTTTCTACGGTAATCCAACACGAAATAGATTATTTAAATGGCAAAGTATTTCTAGATTATTTATCCAAACTCAAACGTGATACCCTATTAAAAAAAATGGAGAAACGTACAGATTTTACTTAATTCTAAAGTTCATGTTTTTTAAGTCGTTCTCTTGAGCAACTGCACATAATCATCTCTAAGCATCTTAACGCCTAAAATCCATATTAAACAAACAGCAACGAAAACAAACATCAAAAATCCTGCTATATCCTCATGATGCGCGGCAGGAAAGATAGTAAAGCTAATCATTTGAACTAGAGCTCCCACAGACTTACCTAGCTTTGCCCCAAGTACATCAACCGCTGCCTTGCCTTTAGTTTTCATCTCTTGATCCAGAGGAATATAAACCATCTCTTTTGTTGCATCAAACATAGAATATTTCACTCCTTTTCCTAGTACATTTTGAGCGCTACCAACAAATACTATTATTACTAAAGGAGCAAAGGCAGTTAAGCCTGGCAGTATATAACTCAATTTTTCTTCTATGAGAACAAAGGTAAAAAAGGTTGATCCTACTAAAAGAAACATTAGCGGAGTTAATACAGCTCCCCAAAACCACCCACAACGCCTTACAATAATATTACCAATAAATATAAAGCCTAATGTAGCGATGCCAGTCCAAAATAATACATTTCCATGATAGGCCATAAAATCTTTTGTAGCAGGATATAAAGCCTTTGCTCTTGACATCCATAATCCTTCAATAAGGTTCACTACTGTACTATAAGACACCATCAAGATACAAATTAGTGCTAAATATTTAGACGTAAAGACCATTTTAGCACTTTGTCTCAAAGTCAACTTAAGAATATCAGTTCTTTTATTTTTAAATATTATACCTTTTAATGTTTCAACATTTTTTACTTCAATATATCTATGCAGTAAAAGACATATTACACCTGAAATAGTAATCAATATAGTCATCGATTTTAATACAACTTCCGAGCTATCCCTTATTGTTGAAAATAAAGGAAGTAAAAAATGTTGTCCTTGAGTAAAATAAATGATTATTACTCCCGAAAGAAGCAAATTTAACTGACCAAATAATCCAAAGAAAATATAGAATCTTTGAGCTTCCTCTGTTTTAGTAACCTTATTAGCTAGTTGCCAAAAAAATAGGAAAAATACTATTACTGTCCACAACTCACCCATGATATAAAATAACACAAAACTCCACTTGCCCCACATCACAATGAACCATTTTAAATGAGGAAACAAAGCTACATATTGTTCCACTACAACTGGATCTGGATGAAAAAACTCTTTATTTGGGAAAATAACGAATGCAAAAGCAGCAAAAAATATTATAAAAATTGATACGATAATCCTAAACACTTGTTCGGTAGTCATGACGTTACACATTTTTGTATACAATATAACGAACAATATACCCATAGGCAGCTCACCCCAAAGCTTGATAAAACTCAGAACTTCTGTGCCAATCATCGTAACTATAAAACCATCTTTTAGACTCCGCACCAAATTTTGCGTAAGTAATATGAATAACATCAGAAAAGCCATCGGGAAGAATTTTAGCAATTCATATGACCTAACTGGCCAAATAGCAAACCTCATTTTACTATGTCTTAATTTTGCTACCCAACTAATTGATTCAGAGACTTTGTCCACTGTACGTTTTCCTTAAAGTTAAATTACTTGATGTAAGCTAGTGCAAGAAACATTACATGTCAACGCCATGCTTAATAAAAAATATTTCAGTATCTTACCAAATTAGTATAATAATTTATATAGGAATGCATTTTAATAAAAAAGTCACTGTTTATGATATTATCCGATAAAAGCACCACCCCAAATTTGTATGCAGATTTATATTCAAACTTTAAATTCATAGGCACTCCATCTTTATCGTATAGGGACATGCCAGACATTTTAAACAAATATGTTCGCGGGAAAAAGGTTTTAGACTATGGCTGTGGGACAGCTGAGTCCACCTTGTTTCTCAAATCATTAGGTTATAATGTAGTGGCTGTGGATATAAATGAACGAATGCTATCTATAGCACAAGAAAGAGATCCTAATGGAGAATATACTAAAATAAATAGTGGAGTAGTACCATTTGACGATAATAGTTTTGATTTAGTTCTTTGTAGTTTTGTCTTGCTAGAAATCGGAGAAAAAGATGAAATGTTAAACACAGTTCAAGAAATATATAGAGTGCTAAAGGAAGGAGGAACATTTATATCAATCTCAGCTAGCGACCATACTTATCATCACGAATGGCTTACACTAAACACGAATTTTCCAGAAAATAAAAATATTACTAGCGGTTCCAAAGTGAAAATAGAGTTCCGGGACATAAATCTTACAATTGATGATTATTTCTGGACAGAAAAAGATTATAGAGAAATTTTTCAAAAAGCTGGTTTAGTTATTACCCATGTCCATAATCCTCTAGGTAAAGAAGATGATGGTTACAAATGGAAAGACGAGAAAACTATTTCCCCAATTTCAATTATTATCTGTAATAAGGGATAAATACTACCTTTTTTGATCCAATAAAAACCCACCGACTTGAGCTTCCCACAGGCTCTTATACATGCCATTCATGGCGAGTAGCTCTGTATGCGTACCATCTTCGACAATTTTACCCATCTCAAAGACAAGAATACGATCCATATGCAAAAGTGTAGATAGACGATGAGCAATCACTATTGTTGTTTTACCTTGCATAAGTTCCCATAGACTCTGCTGAATATCACTTTCAACTACAGAATCAAGAGCCGATGTAGCTTCATCTAAAATTAAAATAGGCGTGTTTTTTAGAATAGCTCTTGCTATAGCTATTCTTTGACGCTGCCCTCCCGAGAGCTTTACACCTCTTTCACCAACAAGTGCATTATAGCCTTGCGGTAGTTTTGTAATGAAATCATGAGCATGCGCTCTTTTAGCCGCCTCAACTACCAACTCATCACTAGCTTCGATATGTCCATAACGAATATTTTCTATCAGAGTTCGATGAAACAAGGATGGATCTTGAGGAATCATCGCAATATTCTTACGAAGACTATCTTGAGTACATTCACGAATATCTTGGCCATCAATGAGGATAACTCCGTCAGTTACCTCATAAAGCCTCAAAATTAGATTTACGAATGTTGATTTGCCGCAGCCTGAATAGCCTACTAAACCTACTTTCTGCCCCGCTCCAATTATCACGGATTTGTTATGGAATAAAGGTACTATTCCTTTGTAATGAAATAATACTTGCTCAAAAGAAATAATACCTTTAGTTACTTTTAATTCATAAGCTCCTGGTAAATCTTGAAATTCAGGTTTATCCAAAATAATTCTTAGGGATTGAGTAATGCGTCCTAGTAACTTTGAAAACTCTGAAAAATCTTTCGTTAGCTCCCAGAAAAAATCAGCAATTGAAATGTTAATAAGTAAGACAATAGCAAAATCTCCAACGGTGATCCAGCCTTCTTCTCTACCTTTGAGGAGGAAATAAAAATTGAAGGATTGTAATATGAGCGAAGAAACTGAAATATAGATCCACATCCAAAGATATGCCCATTCTAGTTGCCGCTCAGCATTAACGGCATTTTGAAATACACCCCCTAACGATTTTTTCTCCTGTGATTTAGCACTAAATAATCTTACAGATAAAATATTTGACAACACATCAACGAGATTGCCCGTAATAGTTGAAGCAGATTCTGACCATTTGGAAGCTAGCATACTTATGTGTTTTGAATAAATCCCTGCTCCTGTAACCAAAATCACCGCCCATATTAGCATACCAAGAGCAAAGTAGCTACTCACTTGCCATAAAGTAATAATTGCTATACATAAAGCTAATCCGTGGCTAAAAAATCGATCAATAATAATTCTTACAATTGCCGGAACAGAACTTGTTAAATCATTGACTTTATTAGTCAAAGCGCCTGAAAAATTATTTTGGTAAAAATTTTGGCTTTTATCAACCAAAAGCTCGAATGCATCGTTGGCTATTTTTGCACGTAAAGCAGGAATCATCTTAATCTCAACAAAATAATTATAAAGACGAAATGATATAGAAAGCAAAAGATATAGCCCCAGGTAGAAAATAATTGGCCCTATTAGATTAGCAAAAATATTATGTTGTTCACTAGCAGCTAAACGGTTTAAAATAACTTTTAGCACATATGCTCTAAGCGAAAGATCTACTGCCCATATTATCGCAGTTAAAAACATAGTTAGTACAGATAAGGGAAAAGGTTTTATGGTATTAATAATGTAAAGCACTAATTGCTTTGCGGGAATATTACTCATATATTTCGTTTAGTTTTTATTGTCAAGCTACTAAGTCATGATCCACACTATTAGTGCTTTTAAAGCATCCCTAAAGCGAGCTCGTGCGCTAAATAGTTTATTTTTATACATTATTTTGTATTTAGCTTTAAAGCAAGTAAGAATCACGTATAATTATTGCCTGATCCTTCAAAACTTTTTATCCGTAAAAACTCACCCCATACCCGACTAGCAGTAAGTACATTATTGCTCCAATTATTTTTAGAAATAATTATACTATTATTATCAGGATAGACTGGCTCATAAGTTTTCTGAAAAATAGGAATATTAGGGAAGTATTTTTTAAGAATTAAGAAATGTCTACCGGCAGCAAAATTTTTAGTAATAAAAATTATTGATTGGCTACTAGCTAATAAGGGGAATGAAAATTGTACATTTTCTAAGCTATTATTCGATTTATTTTCTATTTTTATTTCTATAGGAGTCAAGATTTTATCTTTTATAATATCATAAAAATTTTCTGATTCAGGGCGCTTTATATAATATGAATCATTATATTTCGGCATACCTCCTGTTAAGACTAATAATTTTGGCCTTACTTTTTTTATTACGTCAAGAACTATTCTCTCCGCCTCTTTCAAAGACACTGATGTGCCAAACATAAATACAGTTTCAGCCATATATAGAGATAAGTTATTATCCTGACGAAAACATAATTTGGTAAGCATATCTATCGTTTCCTTATCTAGATGGGGCACTTCAGGTAACTTAGGAATCTCTCTTTCGTCCATATTAAGTAATATAAAAATGATTGATGTAGGAGAACTATACGTTATGTAACTATATTTTATCCAAATAATGATTGCTAAGGTAAATAATTAATAGAGGTCCTATTGATACTTTAATTTTTACTCTCCTACCTTAAACTTATTTAATATTACTGTAAATATTATAAATCTTGTTGTCAATATTACTGGCTATATATTATTTATTAAATCTAAGGTGTAATTAGAATTATATTTTCTCCGTTCAAATATACTTATCAACGCAGAACATAATATAAGGGATTAAGTGCCAAGTTTGCCCAAATATAGGACCAACAATACAAGATTTTGAGTATTTTCTACCGGCTTTACTACTGTCTGGTTTTTAGGCGATATTACCGCTTGTTACTATATTGACTTTTAATTTATTATAAGACTATTATGTAGTATAGATACAACTTAGGATTACAGAACATTTATATTATGTCCCTTATATTGTTTAAATTAATGCCTATATTGGAGAAAATTAATTAAATTTCTAAACTGCAATAGGCCCAAACTCAAAAATTATATAATTAATATTAACTAGAGGTCACATCAAACGAAAATTTATATATGAGGTAATATGAATGCGGCTATTCATCCTAGAATTATACTAAAAAGAATTTTGTTCCTCCTTAAGCCAATGGGGAATATAACAATTAAATATGAAGCTGGGGCCCAAGGTATATATAAAGATAAGATATTATTTTGCCTCGTAGATCAAGGGAATGTATACCTTAATGCCGACATTGAGGGACCATATTTTTACTATAAGGAGCTAAGGCTACCTTTTAGAAAAGTAAGAAATATTGATGCTATAATAAGGCCAAACGCTAAGCCCTCTGACATAGACAAATTTCTCCAATATGCTATTCAAAGTTATGGGGTAATGTCAGGTCTTAAGTGAATAGATATAATTGTATAAGTCCTGAAGTCGATTATTCATAAAATAGGAATTTATGCTGAAAAATTTTATTAGACCTCTTGCATAACCGCAGGGATTGATTAAACTGGTTGCTTTTAAAGCAAGGATATTAGATGAGGTTTGAACAAATAAAGTGTGAAGCCCAAGAAGAGTTTCGCAGATTGACGGGAATCAAGCGCACAA
>JAIOYD010000089.1 GCA_021741285.1 Rickettsiaceae bacterium
ATCCCCATAAATACTCCATTTTTTAACAAAAAAATCTTCTCCGTTTTTAAGAGACGAAGCATAAGCCTTACTAGCCTCAGGTCCATATATCTTTTGAAATTCAGGAAAATTATCTTTACTAACCCTGAGTTTTTTTACCCAATCTTTATTATAATCATGCGCAACTCCTAGAGACTTAAGATAGGCATCACCCCATAGGTTTCGGATAATGGGAACAGACCATTTTATTGCCCCACCTCTATTTCCGCGCATATCAAATAAAATATAATCTTCTTTTGCTAAATCTTTTTTTAATACAGATAGCATACCAGTAAAGTATACAGCCTCCTTACGAGTTGGGAAAAAACTTGGGATTTTTATCCAAACACCATTTGAAACCATTTCTACTTTGAACGACTCATTACTCTCTGGCTGTCTAAGTTTTTTTACTGCTACAAGAGCATTGCCCGTAAGTTCTGTATATCTCAACTCAATTGTTATAGGTTTATTATCATGAATAATTGTGGCTGTTTTAGGATTGGGCTTGAATCTATTTCCATCAATTATAAGGGCATACTCACTCGCGGAAACTTGAGTTAGTTCTGAATCATCATTGGCATAAAATGGCTCCAAATAATCTTTGTAGTACTCTCCTATCTCAATATTATTGATATGAGTGATCTCATCTCCAACGCTTACATCCCTTAAATATTCAAGAGCTGGATGTTTATAAAAAATATAATGCTTATCTCCCTTTTTCGCACTAATAATGCCTGGGTACATATCAATGGGCAAAGATATATACCCTCTCATACTAATATGAGATTGATCAAACCCGTTGACAAAGTATTTTATCACATAGTGACAATCATCTTTATCTTTAATTCCATTGATTAGATCTAAAGAATATTTATAACCATCTTTATACCATTTGTGAAAATGGGTAGTATCCATTTTATTAGCAAATGGAGCTGAATTTTTTTGAAGCTTTAACCTAATAAAATCAAGGTCTTTTTTACATATATCTTGAAATAATTTTATATCAGAATTTTCATCGGCAAAAACGCATTGCACCGGCAAAAAAGAAAGAAAAAGTACTACAATCAAACATTTTACTATTTTCATAACAAACTAAATTAAAGTTAGCAATTTTCAGCAATTACCCAAATCTACTTCGAATAAGCATTTCAATTGAAAATTGTAAAACGTTATAAACATAATGACAATTAAAAGGTCGACTTTCAGATAGGATTTACTGAAACTCTAGTAAAAAAAGCATCTAAATTATCTATCTTTTTCTTAAAAAATCGGGTGTCTCTTGAACTGACGCCGTTTTATCAGAAGCAGTAGATGTTAATACATCACTATGATTATGATTAGCATTTTCACTAACTTCATTGGAATTTAATGAATTCCACATACGACGTAATAAAGACTTTTCTGGCTTAATAGCCGAATGACTAGGAGAAGAAGATGTAACAACTATTTTTGAATGGGGCTGTTCTTCGCTCCAGTCAATTTGTTTACCAATTTGCTCAAGCTTTTTCTGAATCTCCGCTTCATCATCATCCCCATTATCTTTATATTCATTGTATGTTGGGGGCTGATGATCTTCTATAGATTGATTACCAGTTAGAGAGTATTTATCATTTGCTAGGCTAGCATCGCTTGACTCATCTTTTATTTCTATAACAGTATCCGCTGCTTTAACATAATTCATTGCGTCATGTTCAATTCCAGTTGCTACAACTGACACACGAATTTTACCTTCAAGCTCAGAATTAAAAGTAGAACCAAATATTATATTAGCGTCCGGATCACCCACTTCTTCTCTTATACGATTCGCAGCGCTATCCACCTCGTATAAAGTCATATCTTTTCCACCAGTAATATTAATCAACACACCATGAGCGCCAAACATAGAACTTTGATCTAGCAAAGGATTTGCAATAGCAGCTTCTGCTGCTCTAATAGCACGATCTTCACCACTTGCCTCACCCGTCCCCATCATAGCCTTACCTTTTTCACTCATCACTGTTTCTATATCAGCAAAATCAAGGTTAACAAGTCCAGGAGAGGTGATCAAATCTGTTATTCCTCTTACGCCCGAGTGAAGAACTTCATCAGCCATTTCAAAAGCTTCTTGAAACGTTGTATTTTCATTTGCAATACGGAATAAATTTTGATTAGGAATTACAATTAGTGTATCCACATGCTTTTGAAGCTCAGCAAGTCCACTTTCCGCCACTCTCATTCTCTTCGCGCCTTCAAATAGAAATGGCTTTGTTACTACACCAACTGTTAATATTCCCAATTCTCTAGCAATTCTTGCTACTATAGGAGATCCTCCAGTACCCGTGCCACCACCCATACCAGAAGTAATAAAGACCATATTACTTCCCTCGAGATAAGAACGAATCTCGCTTTCACTTTCAAGGGCAGCGTTTTTACCCACGTCTGGCGAGGCCCCGGCTCCCAAGCCTTTTGTTGAAGATAACCCTAGCTGAATTTTGTTTACGCTTTCAGAGTTTTTAAGAGCCTGAGCATCAGTATTTGCTACAACAAAATTTGCTCCTTTTAAATTAGCTCTAATCATATTATTAATGGCATTTCCGCCTGCCCCCCCCACTCCAAAAACTGTTATTGTTGGCTTTAAAATAATGTTTTCCGGTGCTTTAATATCCAATCCCATAAATTTTTCCTATACCTTATACTTAAGTACGCCAATGTAAGGTAACTAAACTGACGCTTTATAATAATTTCTAATAAAGCATGATATACGAGAATATTTCGGGCCGCAATTATAATTCTAAAATTTGTTCTAAAAGTTAAGATTTATGAATCTAAAAGGTGAAAATCATTTTTAATTATCATTCGGTTAGTCTTTTATTAACCTTATAGATATAAACTTCACCTTAGATTATATATAAATTGCGGCAGAATGAAACACTACATTAAAGCACTGGTAGATTGCGAAGAAAGTAACAATAGCTTTAGTTTGCTTTGTAATTTTATTGTTTTAGGAAAATCTGATCTACTAGATTCCTATTGCAATGGCAAAATTAATTTACCTTCTTTTATTCTGCTGAAAAAATTAAAAGCTAAATATATAGACATGGCCAGGTCGGATGAAGAACTAAACGCTCTTTTTGAAAAAGCAATAAGTTGCTCTAGAGTCTTTTATAGCAGAACATTAAAACTTATCGAAACACAAGAAGGAATTAAATTTGACAATTTATTCTCTAAGAAAGTTCAACCAATTGGCCAACATCTTATAAATGTTCTGATAAACATAAAATTTAGAGTACGGTTAATTAGATTGAATAGAATGTCTCCGAAACCTAGGGGATTAATGGGGAGTATTATACAGAAAATCGTGTCTCTTATAATGCCAGTAAGACTAGTACTTAACTCTAGCTTGTATAAGCTTAGCTTGTTTCACACAGCAACCATTAAATACACTAACATTATTTATATAATGGGCCTATTATTTATGCTATTTATTCTTTTGATAGCTAACAACTATTTAATAAACGATCTTCCAGCAATTGAAACTACTTGGCTTAATATTGCATTGTGTATAGTGATAACTATAAGCTCTATGTTATTTTACCCTTTTAGGCATTTCACGAGAACCAACATTAATGGGCAAGACGTTATAGCTTATAAATATAGATTATTCTTCAATAACGCTTCTAACAAAAAAATCCATAAAGTATTTGTGTTAAAACATTAAAATATCTCTAGACAGCAAATTAGTCAAAGTATAAACTCTCCTTAGCCTAGGCGCACTTACACTACAGAGTAGTACCTCAATTAGGTACTACTCGCAGCTTACTTGTGTTTATACGCTTAGCTCTATTAAATCTTGCCCCTAACATGATGTATTTCTGGGTAAGATAAAATAATTTCTTCAACAGGATCTAGATATGAATCAAGAAATTTCAATTTTTGGTCGGCGGTTTCAATTGATCCCTATGATATTCGTTATAATTGGAGCTGGTGTCCTAATTTCACTAGGAAATTGGCAACTAAAGCGTCTTAATGAAAAAACAAATTTTATTCAATCAATCGAATATAATATTGCAAACGATCCAAAATCTATTGAAGAGCTTAACTTAAACCCGCTAATCTATTCTAAGATAGCTATTTCGGGAACATTTCTAGCTGGTAAAAATATATTCTTATACGGGAAAAGATCTGCTTCACCTGAAAAAGATGGTTATTATCTACTTTCAGCCTTTGAAGCAACTAATGGTAAAGTATATCTTGTTTCAAGGGGCTGGATTCCTCAAAGTGTAAAGAACAATCTAGGAGAGTTTGTATCGAAGCAAATATTTGATAAATTCGAAGCAATCATTTTACCTAGCGAAACTAGGCAATTCATGATGCCTAAGAATGATAAAAATAACAAAATTTGGTTTACTATAGACCTGGATATGGCGCATGAAATGCTAGGAGTGACTGAAAACAAATATTATCTTATGCAAATCCAAAGCACGACGCTACCAGAAGGAGGAAAACCATTATCAACAAAGCACCTAAGTAAAGTAAGAAACGATCATTTTGAATATGCTATAACTTGGTATAGTCTAGCTGCGTGCTTGGTTATAATGTTTTTCATCTATAGAAAAAAACTACTATAATTAATTATGCTTGCAACAATACTTGATTCTGTAGTCTGAATAGTTCCCTGCACCCTTCAGACGCGATCTTAAGCATTTCTAACAATTGCTCAGTGGTAAAATCACTTTCTTCTCCGGTGCCTTGGATTTCTATCAAATTACCCTTCTGATTAAATACAAAATTAGCATCTACTTCTGCAGTACTATCTTCTGCATAATCTAAATCTATAACTGCCCTACCCTTGTATATGCCGCAAGAAATTGCTGCCACTTGCGTAATCAATGGATTAGTCTTAATTATCTTTTTCTCCATCATAAATCGAATTGCAAGATGAAGCGCTATATAGCTCCCGGTAATAGCTGCAGTCCTAGTCCCTCCATCGGCATTAATTACATCACAATCTATATAAATTTGTCTTTCGCCAAGAGCCTTTAAATCTACTGCCGCCCTCATTGACCTACCTATTAATCTTTGTATCTCTAGAGTTCTTCCACCCTGCTTTCCATTTGAATCCTCACGATTCATTCTATCTTTAGTAGAACGAGGAAGCATACCGTATTCAGCAGTAATCCAACCATTTCCCTTTCCCTTTAAAAAACGTGGTACTGAATCATCAAGACTAGCTGAACACATCACATGCGTATTACCAAATTTTACTAAACAAGACCCTTCTGCATACTTTAGGATAGAAGGTTCTATAGATATTTCTCTAAGTTGATTAAATTTTCTGCCTGATGGTCTCATAAATATTTATCTTTAAATCTTGAATTATGAATATCTCTAACTATATTTACTCTATAACAATACATAAAAAAAATAAGATAGATACACTGACATGGAAAAACAAGATAAAGAATTGAATCTAGAACAAACTGAAGAAATAATTGTAGAGAATACACCAAATCCTACAATAAGTAATGATGAACCTAGAATTGATTATGCAGCCGAGATACATGGTCTACAGGAAAAGATTGACCAACTCCAAGATAAGCTTCTTCGACAACTGGCTGAAACGGAAAATACCAGAACACGTTCTGCAAAGCTTATAGAAGAAGAAAAAGATTATGCTATTTTTGGTTTTGCAAGGGACTTAGTTCCAGTAATGGATAATTTATCTCGTACATTGGAGCATCTTCCCCAGCATCTAGATGCTGAAACTAAGAACATCGTAGAAGGAATTAAAATGACCCAAAAAGAATTAGCTCATGCATTTAAAAAACATGCATTAGAGCTAATTCAGCCAAATTTGGGAGATAAATTTGACTATCACTCCCATCATGCTATTTCACAGTTGATGACAGATGAGCAAGAACCCGGTACTATCGTCACTACTATGCAAGTGGGATATAAAATTAAAGATAGGCTAATTAGGCCAGCTGCTGTTGCGGTAGCTAAAAAGCCGCATTCTGTTAAAGAAAATTTAGATGACTAAAGAAAACAAATACACACTACAATATCAAAACCTAAACATCTCATATTTCTTGAGATGTTCTTTTCTCATTTTATCTATTTTTCTCTCTTCATAATAGCAACTGTTTCATTCAACCGTATGAAATTTCTAAAGTTTTTATAGAAACAACGGGGACTCGTGCTAATTATTGACAAAATCATTAGTATTTATTAATATCTATTAATGCTAAAAATTGTACAATCAAATATTTTAACCGGATAATAATTATGAGTGCGCCAAGGGAAGTGCGTAAAATTCAGTCGGTGAGAATCCGACCTATGCAAAGTCTAACCAACAGCATAGAAGCGACTATTGCATTGCAAGAGGTGACGAATGTGGTGAAGCCAGTAGAAGTGACATATCAG
>JAIOYD010000090.1 GCA_021741285.1 Rickettsiaceae bacterium
TGGCGGAAGATCAAGGGATTTAACTTATTAAGCCTGGTGATTAATAATGTACCGTTTAAAGACGGTGAAATAGTCGAGGAACAGTCAGACAGGAAAGTTGCCTAATGGAGCCATACACCAGATTTGACATTAACTCAAAATAATATCATTTGGTTGAGCAATATCTAGTAATCTAAAAAGTTCGGGACGATCTAATTTAGCACCGCTTTCATTTTCTATAAAAAAAGATGCAACTGTTAAATTTGAATTACTAGCAAATTGAAGTAAGGCATCTTTTGCTCTTACTGCATCTTGTTCTTTTGTAGATGCACGTAAATATCCGTATACACGAAAATTTCTAGTCATACATAATTAATAGTCTATTATAAGTGGTTTTATAATAACAGTCTATTATAGATTATGCAATGCTTTAAAATAGACTGGATTTTGACGGTCTACGTGAGGTACACTCATAATGATGATTATTAGAATAATCAATAATTAGCTTTGCCACGATCTAATCTTAAAAAATTTAACAGAGGTTTATAAGACGTGCGAGGATTTATTGATATAACTTCTTCTAAAATTGTTGTTAATTCTTCTTCCCGTCCTAAATTAAATAAAGCATCTACCTTAACTAAATATGCCTCTTCTTTTTTAGGATAAATTGCAACAGCAGAGTCTGCGTTTTCAAGAGCTTTTTCATATCGATGTAATTTATTCAGTGCCTTTCCTTTTTTGACATACATCTGGTATTTATCAACAGAAGAAGTGCTAGCTTTTATTGCCCGGTCACATATTTCTATAGCATGCTCATATTTTTCATCGTGTAAAGCCGTATATGCTTGGTGGTGCAAATTCTGCCAGTTCCATTTAGTATTGTCGGTAAAAAAATTCATATATATGACAATACTTGTTACCGCACCTAACATGAACCAGAGTAAACATTTAGCATATCTACATTTCATATTTATTACCTTTGGTTACTTATTATTTATATCCATGTTGTTTATTACTAATCGTCACTTTTTCTTACACCGACAAAATGTAGTAGCATGGTAAAGAGATTAATAAAATCCAAGTACAAAGTAAGTGCGCCGTATACTGCTATATTACTTGCTCTTGCGCTAGTACCGTTCATAGTATAGTAAATTGACTTAAGCTTCTGCGTGTCATAAGCGGTAAGTACGGTAAATATACCTACTCCTATAAACGAGACAACAAAATCTAAAGCAGCAGAGCGTAAAAATAAATTAATTAGACTAGCTATAATTAAACCGATTAATCCCATATAAACAAACGAACCTAAAGCCGTTAAATCCTTTTTGGTACTATAACCGTATAGACTCATTGCACCGAACGTAGATGCGGTAATGAAAAATGTTTTAACAATACTTACCGTTGTATAAACAAGAAATATCGAACCGAGGGATAAACCGTTAAGAGCTGCAAATATACCAAGGTGCAACATTGCCTGCCGCTTATCCATATTCATTAAATTACGACTAAAGAAAAAAATATAAATCAATGGGGCAAACATCACGATATATGCAATAGGACTAGCAAATAGTATCATGGCCATTTGATTGCTGCTGCCGATTATATATGCTACTACTGCCGAGATGCCAAGAGCCATGAACATGTTCTGATAAATGAAGAGCATATAAATCCTTAAGCCTTCATCATAATAGGTACTTGATCTTTCGGCAAAACTGTAATTGTTATATTTCATGGTGTTTGCAATAAAAATGTTAGTAATTAAATAAGTTTTTGAATTTCATCAACGGATAGCCCTGTCACTTTAGCAATATCATCAACTGAGTTGCCGGTATTTAGCATCATTTGTATTAATTCGGCTTTACCTTCGGCTTTACCTAGTTTAATACCCTCTTGTTTACCAATCTTAACACCGTCTAAGATACCGATCTCTATACCTTCTTCTTTCCACGCTTGTGCTAAACTAGTCATAAGGTCTTCTCCTTTTTCTTGATTCAAAGTATTAATTAACATTTTTTCTAATTCAATTTTATCATTTTTATCAATAGAGGTCAAAGTATAGTGCAAGATCATTTCAATATAGTCGTAACCGATACTAATTTTGGTTAGCTCAGGTAGGATATCGGCAATTTCCTGCCATCTTTTTAGCAATCGTTTCTCATGTCTGTGCTTTAAGAAAAACTCAAGAATCCCAGACCATATTCTAGTTTTAAACTCTTCATCGGGAATATCATGAACGTTGACAATCTTATGATCTTCCGTCCAAAACTTCTTGGCAAGCATCGGATTATTAAACAATTCCCATAAATTGCGAGGTACATTATAACTCTTAGTACCGTTATAAATAATCAGCGGATATATTAAGGGCACATTCTTTGTCTTTTGATTTATAGTCAGATGCCGGTCACAAATATTGATCATATATTTAAACAAACGAAAAGCCATAAAATGCTCGGGAGTACTTTGATGCTCGAGCAAAAGATAGATATAACCGTCAGTATCATTAAATTTAACCGAAAATAAAACATCGGCAATACTAGTACTAAGATCAGGTTCTACAAAGCTTTCTTTTTCTAATTTAAGAGTGCTTGTATCTATAATTGCTAGAACTTCTTGCGGCAAATGCGCTTGTAGTAGCTCATATGCCACTATTGGATTCTCTAGGCTTTTTCTAAATAGTTGATCATGTTTGGGTTTTTGTGTGGTCATAATAGTGTTATATTATAATGTAAATTATAGCCTTATCAATTACTTCCATAAATACTTCATAGTCAAAATTGCACAAACCAAAATCAGCGTCAATATTTCAGCTAGAATGAGTGGTGCAGACTTTATAATGATTCCATAAATCAGCCATAACATCACACTAAAAGTGTATATGACATACATACCTGTTGATATATCTTTTACGGAACGAAATTTCCATATTTTAATTAGTTGAGGCAAAAAAGAAATAGCACTTAGCCCGGCCGCTACAAACCCCAAAAGCTCCTGATAAGCCGCTATATATTCTACAAAGCATATCACTATTTAAGTACCTATTATATTAACTTAATATCTATCGCCGATATTTTACCTTTATGAGATTCAATATTATAACTGATTTTCTGTCCATCCTTTAAATCGCTAAGACCTATAGGCTCTAATGCCGAGATATGCAAGAAAACATCTCTCGATTTGTCGCTAGGCTCTACAAAGCCGTATCCTTTGGTTGGGCTAAACCATTTTACAGTACCGGTTTGCATAATATTTTTACCTTCATTTAAATAGTTGATATTAGTGGTAGGTAATAATTAACCTCGCATTACTTTGGGTTAACTGCATCTTTAAGCTTTTGACCAACCTTAAATTTAGGTTGGTTACGTGCAGGGATTTCAATAGCTTTACCGCTGCGAGGATTACGACCCGTTCTAGCTGCAACTTTACTAATACTAAAATTACCGAAACCGATTAATGATATTTCATTACCTTTGCCGATAGCGCCAATTACCGCAGAGGTAAACATGTCTATGTTTTTCTCGGCCTCTATTTGTGTGCATTGATGTTGCTGTGCTACATGCTTTACGAAATCTGCTTTATTCATGTTTTCTCCATTATTTATTACTTTTGTACTTTATTATTTGAATTTTCAGAGAGAGGTAAAACAACATTCTCTTGTTCCTTTTTTATAAGAGTATATTTACCGCCAGTTCTTGCTTCAATCCACTTCCCAAGTTCTGACAGCGGAAGCTCTTTATCGGCAGAATACAGCCAATTTAATAGTATAGATTTATTGATAGTATCTTCTTTATCCACAGTTTCCATTGGCTTATTTTACATCACTTGTTCTAACATCACTTAAACTATTATCGGAATTTTTGTTTTTGTTTTCAAGAAGTGTTTTGTGGTTTTTTGTTTTCTCAAGCCGCCTGTCCATCTTTTCTTGATGTTTTTCCGTGACTATACCAGCTGCGCTGCCGCACAGGTTAAAGCGAGTTGCCCCTTGTTTGTGTTGGGCGTAATAGTTTGATTTACGACAATACCATGCAATCCATCTTTTTAAAATAACATTTGATACACCAGTCTCTTTGGACATTTCCTTCCTTATGCCGACCGCAAGTAATACAGGCTTGTTTATATTGATTATTTCGGGAAACTTGTCGTGTAGAATATCATATACGGCATTAAAGTCTGCTTTAGGCTCAAGTGTAGGAGAGACGGGAGCTTTAGTATCTTCTTTGCTAGAGGGGATATTACTATTATTTGAGATTTCTTGAGTTGCGGCAATCTCTATAGCCTTATTCTTACGTATCTTTAGAGTGCCGGTGCTGAGTAATGCTTCCTTTTCTAATTCCTTATTCATACATTCTTAGTGTTATTTTCTAACGAGTAACCTACCACATAACTTGCTTACTATCAACGAAAAGCCGTCAAAACTTAGATACAAGAGGTTTTTTTGAGCATTCCCTTAAGCAGAAAGAAATACTACGCAAAGTAAGATAAGTAAAGGGACGCTGCGCTCTTCGCCCTTGACTTATCTTATTTTGCTTCGCATGCAACTCAGGAAATGAAAGCAAAAGCTTTCATTTATAGCTATGACGGCTACATCTTTTTTAATTTTTAACATAAGGATTATTAACATGAGGAAATTTTATTATAGCGGATTATATCAACCTCCTTTTTTTAGAAAGCACAGAATTGAATACAACAAAATTTGTGCCTGCATAGATGATACCAGCTACAACCTTGCTTTGCTATCAAATTACTATCAAGACCTGATAGAAGACGAAGATAACGAAGATAGAATTAGAGAAATAATAGAAGAAAGCTTTTTCGAAGCTTTAAGCTACTGGCCTATATATTTCGAGCCGTTGGTTTTTAATGAAAAAACCGCGCTTGAATGCGGGTTAATACCTTTTGTTTTTGAAGATATCAAACTTCTCTCTTTGGCAGGGTACGGCATAGATTTATTGCCAAAACTTGACGCATATCAGGTGTTAACTTGCGGCATGATCGATAAGAGAAGCAAGTATTTTCATAAAAGAGAAAAAGCTAATTTTGAGCATGTAGTTGGCCAAAGCGTATATGAGCAAATGGAGCAAATTCTAACAAAACAACCGCTTTACTTTAAATAACAAATTAAAAATATAAGGATTAAAATGTCAAAGAAACAAATACAAAACGACAGAATAGAGAAAAATCTTAAAGTGCTAAAATTATTATCAAATAATGAGCCCAATATCAGCGAAGAACAAAAAAGAGAAGTACTAAACGCTTATAGCGGGTGGGGCGGATTACGTGATGCAATCTTTACTCCGTCAGTTTACAGACGATTAAAATACTATCTTAGTGATGATGAGATTAGCTCTGTTAAAAAGACCGTAAACAGTGCATATTATACGCCCGATTTACTAGTAAAATTCATCTGGGCAGCTTTAATGCGTATGGGTCTTAAAGGTTTACAATCAGACGGCAAGGGCAAGAGTTGTAACATATTAGAGCCTTCTGCTGGCACAGGGATATTTTTTAACCACATGCCGCAAATAATAGCGAAAAACGCAAATATAGACGCAATAGAGCTGGATAATTCCAGTTGCAAGTTATTTAGCAAATTGCACGGGAGTATTAACATTATCAATACGGGGTTTGAGAATTTCTGTTGTAATGATAATAGATACGACTTAATTATTGGCAACCCACCATACGGTCGCAGCAGCGTAAATGATATTTTTAATCCCGACTTATCACATTTAATAATTCATCATTGGTGTGTAGCTAAATCTTCAAGAATGCTAAGAGATAAAGGTATTATTGCCATGATATTACCGCGATTTTTCTTGGACAACGTAAAAGACCATGCACGAGACATTATTAATAAATCCGGAGTAAACCTAGTACTTGCTTATCGTTTGCCAGATAGTTTATTTGCAGATGCAAAAATTACCGTTGATTTAGTATTCTTGCAAAAAACAGATAAAACCCATGAGTGGCAAGATACAAGGCGAAAGACAATAGGCGAATATAGCAAACCAATAAATGAGTACTTTTTTAATAATCCACATCATGTCTTGGGGGAGCTGCACATTGTCTCAATGTATAATCGAATGGGTATTACTTGTAAAAGTAGCGGTGACTTAAGAATACAGCTTGCGGGCGTATATTCTAAAATCAAAAAAATACTATAAATTATTAGCAAATTACAAATCTAAACTAACGCTACATTCTAGCCGCAAACCCTCCAAATTTTCTACGAAGGTTTTGTGGTCTGATATCCGATACCTGAACTTACAATCGGTATCAACTGTATTAGTTGAGATTTAATCTTACATTTAGTAAAATCAATAGATTATTAAATGAGGATTAAAATGAATTTAAATCAAAAACTAATAAAACCAAAAATAGGATTACTAGAACTAGCAAAAAGTTTAGGGAATAT
>JAIOYD010000091.1 GCA_021741285.1 Rickettsiaceae bacterium
TACCAGGAAGATCTGTCAAGCCCAAAGTCTCCAACTGCTCCTGGGCTTTTTGGCCCAGGGCAGTGAATCCATTGGGCTTTTCCATGTCAGCAGCAACTTTAGACAAAAATACATTTCTAGCTACACCAATTGAACAAGATATATGTTCGCCCAATTTTTCTTGAAAATCTAATTTCAATAAGGCAGCTATCATTTCACAATCAAAATCATCTTCTTCATCTATCTCACAAGCCATTTCATCAATGCTAAGAACTTGTATCTTTTTAAAATGGTGAGATAAGACTTCTAAAATTTGATTGTGAACTTCTACATATCTGTGAGGTCTTGCCCCACAAACAAAAAGACCTGGAATCTTTTCCTTCGCCGTTTTTACACGGGTTCCAGTCTTTACCCCAAGTCTTTTAGCCTGATATGACGCAGCAATTGCACACGTATAATCTGAAACAACAGGAACTACAATTATAGGCTTCTCACGATACTCTTCATTATCTTGTTGCTCTACACTAGCGTAGAAAGAATCAAAATCAATAAATAATCGCCTATAAAATGCCATACATACACTATACCATATTTCTTTCAATCCACATCCAGTTTGATGGATGAAAATTAAACCATAAATGGCACAGCAAAATTCAATTCGATTAGTTTTTTATTTAAACAAATCCAAGTATTATCAGCTTCTTTGTAATACACCCAAGCTAAATATCTACCATACTTTTCTTTAGAATCTTTCTTTGTCAAAATACAAACTTCTTTATTAAATACAGTATCTTCAACAAATTTTTTACTAGCTAATCCTGCTGTCCTAGTGTCACCTTTAGTTTCTGGAGTATTAACTTCAGCAAGCCTAAACTCCATCTTCTTTACGCCAAAATTAAACCCAAGATCAACATCACCGTAAATTGTATCTCCATCAACAACTTTAGTTACTTTCATCTTATAATGATATAAAAATTCTGTCATTTTATTCTTCGGGATAAACTAAATATGCTTCTCCCATTCCTTTGTTTTTATTTTGTTTGCGTAACAAATATAGCTGATATGAAACAGAAGTCAGCGCAATCAAGATTGCGCTGACTGTAAGAATTTGACTCTTTGTAAGTCTTAATTTTAAAGATTTGTTTTCCACTTCCAATACCCCTCAACACATATACATATTATACTTAAAATATAACTTGGTGTGTTAAATATATTGGAAAAAATTAGAAGCCACCCTCTTGAATTAAGACCTTTTCATTAGTAATTGGCTTGTCTACAATTAATGCTTCTGTAGTTAATACAAGTACAGCAATAGACACTGCATTTTGAACAGCTGAACGTGTAACTTTAGCAGGGTCAATGATGCCTTCTTCAATCATATCAACATACTTACCAGTTCTTGCATTAAGCCCAATACCATTAGATTCTTTGCAAACTGTATCTACTACAACATCAGGACTAATACCAGCGTTAAAAGCAATTTGTCTGATAGGTTCCATAAGAGCTTTTCTGACAATTTCAAAACCAACTTTCTCATCTTGGTCAGTAAGATCGTTCATTGCTTCAAGTTGTTGTGAAATTCGTAGAAGAGTAGTACCACCACCAGGAACAATGCCTTCTTCAACAGCAGCTCTTGTAGCAGCTAAAGCATCTTCATAACGATACTTCTTTTCAACTAGTTCTGCTTCAGTACTGGCGCCGACCTTAATGATAGCAACACCACCAGAAAGCTTTGCAATTCTTTCGTTCAGAATCCTAGCTTCATAATCACTTTCAACTTGTGAAAGAGTTACTTTTAATTGAGAAATACGGTCATCAATCTTAGCATCATCACCTTCGCCACCAATAATTGTAGTGGTTTCTTTATTGATGATAATACTCTTTGCTTTTCCTAGATTATCAATAGTGCAGTTCTCAAGAGTTGTTCCCATCTCTGTGGAAATAACATCGGCGCCAGTTAAAGCAGCAATATCATAAAGATATTCTTTCTTTTGACCAGCAAACCCAGGAGTCTTTACTGCAACCCAAGGCATAGCACCCTTATGAACATTGATTACAAGCATCTGAAGTGCTGGGCCATCAACATTGTCAGCAATAATTACGATAGGTTTCTTCTGCTCATTTACTTTGGTTAGAATAGGAAGAATTTCTGCTGAATCTGAAATTTTCCCATCGTAAAGAAGAATAAATGGATCTGTATGACGACACTCCATCTTTTCAACATTATTTACAAAGAAAGCTGAAACATAACCCTTGTCAAATTTCATACCTTCAACAAGTGATAAAGATGTTTCTCGGCCTCTGGATTCTTCAATAGTGATAACACCATCTTTACCAACTGCTTCCATAGCATCTGCAACAATTTGGCCAACTTCTGTTTCGTTACCAGAAATAGTAGCAACAAAAGTAATTTGCTCTTTACTCTCAATAGGCTTTGCTAGGTCTTCAATAATTTCAACAGCCTTATTTGCAGCATATTCCATACCAACTTTGACATTGATAGGATTACCGCCAGAGGAAATATATTTAAGTCCTCCTACTACTAATGCGTTGGCCAAGACTGTTGCAGTAGTTGTTCCATCTCCAGCAACATCATTAGTTTTTGCTGAAACTTGCTTACATAGTTGAGCACCAAGATCTTCATAAGGATCTTCAAGTTCAACGTGCTTGGCTACTGTTACTCCATCCTTAGTTACAATTGGTCCTGAAGGTGATTGAATAACAACATTTCTGCCTTTTGGGCCAAGGGTAGTAGCTACAGCTGTAGCTACTATAGAGACTCCACGTCCCATAGCTTGACGTGCTTCATCATTAAAAGATAATTGTTTTGCTGGCATATTTACTCCGATTTGACATTGAGGGATTCATTATTGAACCATCCTTGCTTTTGCAAAGTATGGCAAAGCTTTATGTAGTTATAAGCAGGTTCCAATGCAATTCGTCCCTTTTTAGTTATACGTACAAAAGGAGACTTCTGAACTCTAATACTACCTGCATCGCCAAATTGTAGTTCAATTTCTGAAAACAAGAAAGGTTCAATCATTCCAGTCACTGTGCTTTCTTGCTCATTGATGTAGTTAGAAATAGTCTTACTTCCAAGTGCGCTACCCTCACGAAGTAAAGCAACAATATACTTTCGACTTGCATAATCTAACCCAATAATAGGGTCAATTTGCTCATACTTAAGCATTTTGTGCATAAGATGCATCGTAAGCATATCAGGAGTCACTTTTCCTGGAGTTTGTGCTTCAGCCACATCCATAAGACTACGTAGCAAGTTATAAGCAATACGAGCAGTCCTACGAGAGAGCTTTGCTAAACGACTTGCTACATCATTAGGAACGCTGATGTTGTAAATTCTTTCACCAGCAGACGTAATCATAGTAGTGAGGTCTTCATTGGAATATGGAAGAAGATTTGCCTTGTACTGGAAACGAGAAAGCAAAGGTGGATTTAAGTCACCAGAGTGAGTAGTAGCCCCAATAAGAGTAAATCTTGGAATACGAACAGTACGTTGTCTGTTTAAATTCTTATCTTCAATTGTGCAAGTGAAGTCTTCCATGACACCATAAAGATGTTCTTGAATCTTTGGAGCCAGTGCATGAATCTCATCAATAAATACAATGTCATTCTCTTCAATATTCTTTATGATATTGTAAAAGTCAGCCCAAGTTTTGATTCTAGTTGCCATAACTTGATGGAAAGTGACTCCCATTTCATTAGCGACTACATTAGCGAGAGTTGTTTTACCTACGCCTGAAAATCCCAAAAACAATGTATGGACAAGGCTTAGACGGGTTTTTTTGAAGGCTGCAATTTTTAATTGCAGAAATTCCTTAATTTCATTTTGACCAACCACTTGATCAAATGTTTGTGGTCGAAAATCAGTTTGCTTCATAGTGTTTGTCATCTCATCAATTGCTTGCATTTCTTTACCTATCGTATAATCCTGAATTATTTTATCTACTTCTTTCGGATCTGTGCAAGCCCAGAGCTTGTACAAAGTATCCATGGAACTTACTGCATTCATAACATCCTCACAAGAAGAACTCGAAAAAGTAGCCTATCAAACATCTACACTTAATTATCACAGATATTTTATCATTGTCGGTTTTGAAGTCAATAGAAACTATCGATTTTTAAGAGACACAGATTCATTTTTAGAAATTCAATCCTTGGACAAATCCAATATTGAGGTTCTAAAAAGATTATCACTTGTGTACTCTCCACCAGACTATGAGAATATAGCTTTGTATATATCTAATAATATCATTAGTTTACCAGAGCTGCAAAATCTTTTTCACGAATTGATGAATGGCAAACATACGAAGACAGATTATTTAGTTTCAATATCAAGAATGAATTTTGTATTTGAAAACTATAGTCCAGAATCAGCACCTGTCAATCCATTAGATCTTTCTGAAATTATTGATAACGCTATGATGGAAAAGCCAATCTCATTTGATCATTTCAAAATAGCTTTGAAAGAATTGTTACCAGAATATACTTTCTCATTAGATCAAAGTTGTATATCTATGAATAATGATTTGAAAAATATTCTAATTGAAAATAATAAAAATAATTATGTTCCCAAAATGACAACATATTATAATGAAATCAAAGAACATGAAAAATGTGTCATGTTCTTTGATTCTGACCCAGCCATTCAAAATTATTCAAGTAAAATAATTTCTATCGAAGGTTATGTAGTATATTTTAGATTTTAGCTACTCTGGTTCTGCACTACCTTCAAAAATAAGTCCTTTTGATTGAGGATACTTTTGAAACCACAACTCAAGCATTTTATGACAATGTTCAGCATATTTGTAATGAGCGCCAACCCCAGTTCGTAATTCCATTTCATATAAGAATTTGTCAGCAGTTGTAGTATGTTCAAAATAATATTTATGTCCAAGATTAGTGAAATAAATATACTCTGCATATTCTTTCATCAATTCTCTGGATTTTAAAGTTGATTGTTCAAAGTCTGTATAGAGTTCAATTATCTTGCTAGACTCATTTGTTCTTTCAATTGGAACTTCATCAGTTGCGCCATAAAAGCCAATTGGAACTAGAGAACAATACTTAGACCCAGTCCTATGACGATTCAGGTCTCTAATTTCTCCAAAAGTTATTCCTTCCCAACTAAATGTAACTGGTATTTGTGAAATTGTATGGCCAAATGGAGAATATCTGTTTTTTCTAAAGTTCAATGCATCAAGATCTAGTTTTTTATTTGAGTGAACTTTAAGATTAGTATCACATTGATTAGCAGAAGGCAAAAATTTATGCTTCATCTTGCAATATGCTTTTTCACATTTTTGTTCATGACGGTAAAAAGCTTCTATTGCTTCAGTTGGGCGACAATGTTTAACAAGTCTTGGCGCACCTATCTTGAGCTTCTCTTCGATTTCTTTTCCGATAAGATTTAATTCACGTAAAGAATGAGATTGAAGATGAGCTGACATATTTGCCCAAGCACGAGCAGATTGAACCATCATCACACCAGTCATAGCAGAAACTGGAAGATAAACTCTTGCACGATCAAAGGCAAAATTACGCATCATTCTGCCAACTTGCTTCTTATCCTTGTCTGATGTCGAATTGAGTAAAGAAGATGGAATTTTGGTCAATTCTGGATGTAAATTGCCAATATTAGTCCAATACTCAAGCGCCAATTCGTAATATTTAAAAGATTTTTCAACGTGCTTCCAATAATCTAATTTCAGATTTTCAGAAATACCAAGTAAATCAGGATCTACTACACTTCCAGCATCTAATTTAATATAACGAGTTGAGCATTCTTGACCACCCGCAGTAGGAGCTAAAGTCCAAAGATGGTAGGCTGAATAAATTGAAATATCATCAATAAAAAGAGCAATTGGAGCCATATCAGCAATTGAAGCGTGGCCATAATCCACCATCTTAAATATGCCATCCACCGATTTGTCTGTATTAGAAAAATCAATTTTTGAAACAATTGCATCTAATCCCTCATTGTTACGAGAATAACGAGCACCTGTTGCAGCTAAAAGTTCAGGTGTCAAAGAATAACAGCCTTGATTTTCAGCTGTGGTAGTTGGTGAAATCGATACGTATTGGATTTTCATAGTATTTTGAGTATGAGAAACAGAGCGCCCTCCCATTTATATATAGACGATGTTTCTCACAATCTATTTTACATCAGGACGATAATCAAATCAACAATAGAGGAGATTATTTTTATTGATCAGAAAAATATTCATTAAGAAGTCTGCTAAAACGGAGCATAATTTATGAGTGTCATTAATGGTTTATATTATCAACATCTGAGGTCATCAGTTGGTTTTACTGCAACTGGATCATTATTTTATGCCACATTGCCTTGGCATCCACAATCCACTATAGAT
>JAIOYD010000092.1 GCA_021741285.1 Rickettsiaceae bacterium
ATATTCCCTAAACTTTTTGCTAGTTCTAGTAATCCTATTTTTGGTTTTATTAGTTTTTGATTTAAATTCATTTTAATCCTCATTTAATAATCTATTGATTTTACTAAATGTAAGATTAAATCTCAACTAATACAAATTACGTCAGAAATTTAGAATTTTGACGCAGAGACTAGTAATAGTCTTCGGTTGAATTCGTTGATTTGCTGCCTTAGTTTTTTCTAAAGATCACTGTGCTTTTTCTAATTTTCTAAAATTCAGAGAGTATTATAGAAGTTAATAGTTTTCAACTACGTGTTTTTTGACCCATATTCTGCTTAGAGGATTCTAAGAGTTTATCCGTGTTAGACTTCGGTTTTTTAGAACTTAATATATCGCCAATAACATTCTTTCTTTTTTTAGAGCTATTGAGATGAATATTTTCTCTTTTTCTTAGTTGAGGTTTAGTTTTTGACTTAGGCTTATCTGTCTGTATTTTGTTAAGAAGCCCATCGAAATCTGAAGTCTTGAACTTATAAGCAACAACGCTTTCAGCTTTAGACTGGCCTTTTTTCTGGTTTATATCTACTTTAAGTAGATCAATAAAATCTTTCTTGATTACCGAAGGAGTGGAGGGGTCATTCAGTATATCCACCATTTTATTCATCGTTGCTGTTCCACTGGTTAATTTGCCGTCAGAACGAGAAGTTGCCGCGGCTGCTACAAATTCAGATAATATTTCTGTTTTGTTCTTTCCTGTCCAAGTTTCAGGTTTACAAAATGATAACAAATTGTTAGATTTTTTTTCTTTCCCTCCTAAGATTTTGTCTTTCCACTTTGAAATAACTCCCTTGCTTTGAGTTTCTTCAAAAACCTTAAGCATAAACTCTTTTCGATCGAGATTTTTATCAGGATTAGTTCCAATGTCATGATTTTGAAAGTGCCTAGCTGTTTCAATAGAGCCCTTAATATGAAGATACTCAGCCTTGGCTTGTGCTTCTGCGAATGATAACGTACCAACATCTTTAGTATCAAGTATCACGGCGTTCAAAGCATTCTTGCGCAAGCCTTGATAGGTTTTATTTTCTTCCTTTGAATATTCAAAATTTCCACCAACTTTTGCAAGGAACTTAAAAACAACGTCCATAAGGAACTTCACAATCATACTAGGATTAGAAATTTTTTCTTGAGCACTATAAACAGCTACATGAGCTGCACTATCCCTGCTGTCTGAGCCGAATGCTAAAGCTAATGTTCTACCCTTCTTTTTGGCTTGCTCTATTTCCTCCTTGGAACCAGTAATATCCTCAATACCGGTTGGAGATTCTTGCCCTTCAAAGTACTTTTGCGGAAGATTATCCCTGTATCCACCATCAACATATTCAACCCCATTAATCTTTACTGGTTCAAATACGATTGGAATTGATGCCGAGGCGCGACAGGCGAGAGCAATCTCAACATCTGGGGTTTTTCTAGCATCGAAAATTGTAAGTTCACCAGTTCCTCGATTTGTAGCTGTAACAACTAAATCCTTGAATTTAATTGGGTCAATCAAATGAAGTAAATCTAGATCTTTGAAATATATAGTACCAGTCTCTTGTGCACGCTTATTCAGCTCGGCAAATTGTACTCCATCAGTATCTATTACTGTTTGTAGCTTAAGCTTTTGCTCTCTTAAGACCTTAAGTTGTTCAAGAGCCGATGGACTTTTATCCTTTTGCAATTTCTCTATTTCTTGTGTAATAGACTCCATTCGTGTCTTACAAACTTCCATTATATCTTTATCTTTTAGGTATTTAGTAACATTGTTACTAATTGTGTCATGCATTAGTTGATATAGAGGTTTACCATCTTTATTGACGATAAAGCCCTCACCGAGTAGTTTCTCAAAATTTGTTTCACCAGATATTTTTTTGAAATCTTCAGTACTTATACCGGTGGCAATAAGTGCTGCTGTAATTGCTCCAGCCGAGCTACCTGCTACCGCCTCAATTCCTCCTAATACACCCGATCTATCAAGCTCTTCATGAACCCCAGAATAAATTGCTCCTTTAGCTCCCCCCCACTAAAAGCAGCGTATTTAAATGGTTCATTTTGAGCGGCTGTTAGCTTTTTCAACCTAGATTCTAGTTCTTCCTGGTAAGAATTTTTTGTCATGATAACCCTATATATTAACACTTTGTATATATTTAACTATTCTATACACAAAGCTGCTCATCTAACAAACTATTTCTTTACATGACATATAATGCTTTTGCTGATATAGTGTAATTTTCCGACGAAAATTCATTTAAACAACAGTTCAATAGTCAATGCAATTCATAGACGAAGCAAAAATTTATATAAAAGCTGGGGACGGCGGGAATGGTGCAGTTAGTTTCCGACGTGAAAAATTCATTGATCGTGGCGGACCAGATGGTGGAGATGGTGGTGATGGTGGTAGTATTATTTTTCGCAGTAATTCTCACTTAAATACTTTGCTTCAATTTCGTTTTAAACGTCATTTTATGGCAGATAGTGGGCAAAACGGGAAGGGACGGAATAAATCTGGTAAAACTATGGAAGATTCAATTCTTCAAGTGCCGGTAGGAACTCAGATTTTTTCTGAAGATGGTCATTTGTTAATTTATGATTTTACTACCGATAATCAAGAATTTGAGATTCTTAAAGGTGGTTTAGGAGGGCTTGGTAACGCTCATTTTAAATCCTCCACCAATAAATCTCCTCGCAAGCGTACGGAAGGAGAAATTGGTGAAGAAATGAACGTAGCTTTAAAACTAAAGTTACTTTCTGACGCTGGTTTAATCGGATTACCAAATGTGGGTAAATCGACTTTTCTTTCAATGACCTCAGCAGCAAAACCTAAAATAGCTGACTATCCTTTTACCACTCTTAAACCAGGTCTTGGTGTTGTTTATATTAGCGATGAAGAATTTGTGCTTGCAGATATCCCTGGGCTTATAGCTGGCGCCCACGCTGGAAGCGGGCTTGGTGATAGGTTTCTAAAACATATAGAACGTTGCGGAGTTCTCTTGCACATTATTGATGCAACTCATGAGGATATTAGGCAAGATTATTTGACTATTCGAGAGGAATTAGAATCCTATTCACCATTGTTAAAAGAAAAAATGGAAATTATCTGCTTGAATAAAATCGATAGCGTATCGGAAGAAGAGCTTTCAGAAAAAACAGAGATTTTAACCAATCTTACGGGGCAAAAAATCTATCCAATTTCGGGGTATACTGGTAATGGAATTGAAATCGTTCTGAAAAAAACCCTTGAATCCATTAAAATATGGCAAAATCCTGAGAAGTAAGAATAGTTATTTAAGTTGACTTATACAATTGCTTAGCTGCTTTGATACTATTTTTATGTCATATTTTAAACATAATTTTGTATAAGCCTCTTTGGCACAATTTTTAGCTTTTTCTGGATTATCAACAAAATAAGTTAGCTTTTCCGCTAAATCTTCTGCTGAATTTACTGCAGCTAATAAAGCATCAACACCATGATGTAATATTTCTCTTGGCCCTTCGCAATTAGTTGACACTATAGGCTTGGAGTATTCCATTGCTTCAAGCAGAACTATGCCAAAAGGTTCATGAATAGATGATAGACAAAAAATATCTATCTCTGCAAAAAACTTTTCTTTATCCTTAATCCAACCAGCAAAAACAGTGATGTCTCTTATACCTAGTTTTTTGGCTTTATTCATTAACTGAGTTTCTTCTTCACCTTCACCCCCAAGTATCAGCTTAATATTATGTCCTCGGTTTTTCAGTATTGCTATAGCATCTAAAAGATATTCATAGCCTTTCTGTTTGACAAAGCGGCCATAACTACCAATTACTATAGGCTTATGAAATTCTGACTCTTCATACTGTAGGTTGATTCGAAGCATGTTTGAGATTTGAAATATCCTATTACTTTCGTAACCATTATTAATCATATATTCTTTCAAATGATCAGTAATTACAATTACATACTCACATTTCCTCAGACGCTTATAGCTATAGTTATGTGCAACGCCAACTAGTATTACTGATCTTGGTTTTAGAGCGGCTGCAAAATTTATTGCTCTTCCACCATGTCCTATAATCACATCTGGCCTATATATAGCGATCAAAATTCTTAAGTATATTTTTGATATAATACACCAAGAAGTCAGCGTAGGGAGTTTAATGGAGTCCGTAAGCTGATCATTTATTTGGGCGTAAGCACTGGAAATATTGATAACAGTGTGCCCCGCATCCTCGAGAGCCGCGTTATAATCTAAATATGCTTGCTGAATCCCGCCTAGATCTCTACTAACCATGATATTAAATATTAGCATAAAAATGAGCCTGCTGGTAGTGCGTCTGGTGGCCTGATGTATAATGGTTCAATAGGTGCATTACGCCCCTTATTTATCATATCATCTGCTAATCTTGCAATATGAAGGGCTTTTATAGTATAAAATCTTGGAAGTATGATAAGTCTCTCTATATCTTTGATTTCACTATACACTGATGCTAAGCCGCTTCCTGCACAAACATTAACTCCAGAACAAGATTGTATAAGCTGCCTTATATCCTTATTATCAACTAATATTGGATTTGATAGATGGTTGCTTCGATCAAAGATTTGTACATATTTCTGATTTCTGTAGGCATTTAATATAATTATAGCATTTTCAAAATCTAGTACTTGCTGGGTCAGTCTATAATAGGCTGCCTCAAAATTAGTTATGCCAATAGCTCTGATATTAGTAGCGTGAATAATCCCTTTGGCAGCAGCTAAACCAATTCGCACTCCGGTAAAACTTCCCGGCCCTACCGTCACCGCTAAATAGTCAAGATCTTGATATTTTAAATGCGCGTTTATAAGAACGCTCTGCACCATTACCATCAACCGTTCCGCTTGCATTGATGGGCGCAATTCCTGTTCAAACGAAATTACCTCTTGCCCAAATGAAACTGCAACAGAGCAACTATTATTTGAGACATCAAAACAAAGAATTTTATTCATAATCAATTGAATTATAAGGATTTCTGCAGTATACAATACTATACCAATAGATGAAAAACAATAGATCTAATATGAAAATAATCGCTGGATCAAGTAACCCACAGTTAGCATTGAAACTAGGATCAGCGCTGCGGCTCGAGTTGCTTGATACAAACCTCAGTAAATTTAATGATGGTGAGCTTAAAATTCAGGTTCATGGTTTGATCGGTAAAGAAGTGCTATTGGTGCAATCTACTAGCTCTCCAGTTAATGACCACCTTATTGAACTATTGCTACTTGCTGATACTGCTAAGCGAGCAGGTGCAGAGAAGATTATCGCTGTCATCCCTTATTTTGGTTATAGTAGACAAGATCGATCTGATTATAAAAATGGTCCGATTTCTGCAAGTGTTGTGATAAAGATGATTGAAGCTGCTGGAATTACCGAGGTTATAACTCTTGACCTACACTCAAGTCAGCTTGAGGGTCTTTTTAATATTCCTATTAAAAACCTGAGCACATCTAGTATATTTTTTCCAATAATTCAAGGCCAAGCAAATAATATCATTGTTTCCCCAGATATTGGAGGAATATCAAGAGCAAGAAACTACAGCTCACTACTTGGAACAGATCTTGCGATTATAAATAAAAGTAGGGATTTGAATAGTGTATGCTCAATGAGTGAGATTATAGGCGATGTTAAAGGCAAGCGATGTATTATTGTTGACGATATAATTGATGGGGCAGATACAGTTTGTCTTGCCACAGAACTTTTGCTTACAAATGGGGCAAAAAGTGTTACAGCAATTATAACGCATGGTGTTTTATCGGGAGATGCATTAGCAAAGATACAAAAATCAGTGCTGAAACATTTATACATATCAGATTCAATTAACAATTCAACTCTCGCGGGTAAAATTTCTGTTTTACCTGCTCATGAGCTATTAGCGGCCGCTATTAAGCAGGTTTAAGACAAAACATCTCTAAATTACCTGACTGGTTTGGCACATGTTCTCGGCCTATGATTCCAGATAACGACGCACCTTTTTTGTAGTTATGCTAACTTGAGTCATAGATAAATGATGACTTACTTTATATTTTTATAAAAACAATATATTTGAAGAAAAAGTCATAATGGCAATTTTTGTTAGAGAAACAAATACGAGAGTATCTAAAATCTTCCCTTAGAAATAAAAATATTACAAACTAAGATTTATTTGATTAGATCATGTCGGGTAGAAACCATAACATTTACTCCATATTTAAATTACAATTAGTTTTTAATGCTATGGTAACCCCCACAGAACCGTGCTTGCGATTTTCCCGCACACGGCTCTTCAATGAAACATTCGCTATCAAAGCTAGAA
>JAIOYD010000093.1 GCA_021741285.1 Rickettsiaceae bacterium
GACACCGACAATGCAAGTCTTTAAAAGAAGAGGAAGGTGTTTTATTTTATTTATTACTTCTTGGTCCAAAATATTAGTTTTTGATAAATATCCTGTGTTATAATAATAAAGCTGGTTTACAAGACGCTTACGTTGTTAATTCCATAATACAATTTTTTTAAACCGATTAGATCAACAATATATCGTTCTGTACCGGTATCGGATAATTTTTTTACTACTTCAGGAAAAGTTATTTTTCCAGCAAGTGAAAGCAAAGAACACTCGTTGATAGTTTTTATGTCCATTATTGTTCCTCTTATTTTATACAGTCTTTTCCGCGGATTGATTGATCCCAACCATTGGTTTCAAGTAATTGTCTAATGGTGTGTAGTAGCTCCTGACGTTTTTGCATGGGGAGAATTCGAAAAAAAGATTCATCATTCTTGTCAGCTAGTTTTGCTAATTTTGGAACTAAGATTTTGCCTGCTGGAGTAAGTGATAGTTGTATGGTTCGGCGATCTTTAGTAATATTGCCCCTATTTACTAGGCTTTTTTGTACCAGACGCTCTATCATACGTGATAACGAACTGTTATCAACTCCTACTAATTTTGCTGCCTCATTTAAAGAAATATTTTGCTTATCATAAAGCGTACGCAGCACGACCCATTGAGCAACAGATATATCATGCTCTGCCAGCAGTGCTGCGAAGCTATGGTGTATATAGTTGGAAAGACAACGCAGCCAATAGCCAAGGTGGTCTTCTAAATTGCTTAGATAATTATTACTCATTATTGTATGATAATTGTATATACAATTATTGTCAATGCAATTATATAATAATTTACATTTAGACTGAATACTTATGAAAATATGTGTTATATTACTCAAATTCCACTTATCCTTGCTTTTTACTCATAAATTGAGTAAGTTCTGTACATTATGTAATCATTGGAAATTTGGTTTTAAGTGTCTGATTTATTTGGCTTTAGTGCAAATACAAAAAATGCTAAGGGTAATTCCTATACTGCGAGTGATATCGAGGTTTTAGAAGGTCTAGAGCCTGTTCGTATGCGTCCTGGTATGTATATTGGTGGCACCGATGAAGAGTCAATGCACCATTTGGTATCAGAAGTACTTGACAATTCTATGGATGAGGCAGTAGCTGGTTATGCTACTAGAATCACTATCGAAATATTATCGGATAGCTCAATTGCGATTAGTGATAATGGTCGAGGGATTCCGGTTGATAATCATCCCAAATTTCCTGAAAAATCAGCTCTAGAGGTGATACTTACTACACTTCATTCTGGTGGTAAATTTTCTGACAAATCTTATCAAACTTCTGGTGGGCTGCATGGAGTTGGCATATCAGTAGTAAATGCTCTTTCTTCATCTTTAGACATTGAGGTCTATCGAGATGGAATTGTGTATACACAAAAATATTCTCGTGGTTTGCCGCTGACAAAACTTGAAAAATCAGATGTTGCTAAGAAATTAAGGGGTACAAAAATTACATTTACTCCTGATTCAGAAATCTTTGGTAAATCTTTAAAACTAGTCCCTAAAAAAATATATGATTTAGCTAAGTCTAAAGCTTATTTGTATAAGGGTGTAGAGATACACTGGAATTGTTGCGCGCTTATTTTACCGAGTGAGGTTCCGTTATCGGATGTGATTCACTTTCCTGGAGGATTGAGAGACTACGTTGATTCTAAACTAGATAAAAATCAAATTATTGGAGAAGAAATATTTTCAGGGAATGCTGAAATTGTTTCCGAAAATATCAAGGTAGAATGGGCTGTTGGTTGGCATGAGAGAGAGAGTTTCATTAAATCCTATTGTAATACTATACCAACTCCGCTAGGTGGTACGCATGAACAAGGCGTACGCGCTGCATTGCTTAGAGGGATAAAAATTTACGGTGAAATGGTTGGGCATAAAAGAGTATCGTTAGTAACGCCCGAAGATGTCCTTGAGTCAGCATGCTTTATGCTCTCAGTTTTTATCAAGGATCCAGTGTTCCAGGGTCAAACAAAAGAAAAATTAGTTTCAAATGGAATTGCTAAACACATTGAAAATGTATTTAAGGATCATTTCGATCATTGGCTCAGTGGCAACAAAAAATCATCGGATAAGTTAATTCAGCATTTTATTAATAATGCAGAATACCGCTTAAGTAGAAAAAATGAACGTAGTGTTAGCCGCAAAACTGCCGTACAAAAACTCCGTTTACCTGGTAAACTCGCAGACTGTAGTAGTACTAATGCGAAGGGTACCGAGTTGTTTTTAGTGGAAGGAGACTCTGCGGGAGGCTCCGCAAAGCAAGCGCGTGATAGACTTATTCAGGCTGTTCTTCCCCTGCGGGGCAAGATATTAAATGTGGCAAATGCTCCTATACATAAAATACTGGCTAATCAAGAGATTCAGGATTTAGAGATTGCTTTAAATTGTGGTTCTATGAGTCATTATAAAGAAGAAGATTTACGATATGAAAAAGTGATAATTATGACTGATGCGGATGTTGATGGTGCACATATTTGTGCGTTATTGATGACCTTTTTCTATTTGCGTATGCGTAAGTTAATTGAAAATGGTCACTTGTATTTAGCGCGGCCACCTTTGTATCGTTTAGTAAAAGGTACTAAAACATTTTATGCAGCGAATGATGAGCAAAAAGAAAAGTTAATGAAAGAGCTTTCAAAAGATAGGAAAAAAGTAGAGTTAGGTAGGTTTAAAGGTCTTGGCGAGATGACTCCACCGCAGCTCAAAGAGACTACAATGAATCCTAAAACACGTATGCTTTACAAAGTAAGTGTAGATGACTTTGAAAATATAGATACAATAGTGGATAACTTAATGGGTAAAAAGCCAGAAAAAAGATTTCAGTTCATTCAAGAGCAAGCTCTTACAAAAAATTATAAGGAGATTGAGTTATATGTTTAAATTTGTTACTACAGTTTTTTTAACATTAATCGCCACTGTATCTTTTGCTGTAGAAGATAAAAAAGTTAAAGTTGATAACCGCCCCGATAGCTATTATTTCAGGCAATTTCAGGATGTTTTTCAAAGAATAGAGAAAGATTATATGCAAGTGCCTAATCGTCAAGAAATGACAGATGAGGCTATAAATGGAATGCTCAGATCTCTTGATCCATATTCTGGATACTTTACAGATGATGATCTAGAGTTTTTCATAACTCAAACAGACGGTGAGTTCGGTGGTATCGGTGTTGAAATCATTTTTGATAGTGGAGCGGTGAAAGTTATTACCCCGATTGATGATTTACCTGCACATAAGTCGGGCATTAGAGCAGGAGATTATATAATTGGCGTAAATGGTCAACTTGTTTCCAATATTGGTTTTAATAAGGCTGTTAAAGAAATGAGAGGTGAGCCTGGAAGTAAGTTGAATCTTCTTGTTGTAAAAGAAGAAGAGCATACTACGAAAGAAATTGAACTTACGCGTGAGATAGTAAAAATAAAACCCGTTAAATTTGATATCGAAGAAGATGAGAATGGTGGTATAGGTTATATAAGAATAGTTGCATTTAATAATCAAACTACTACTGAGCTTAAAAAAGCTGTTGATGAGATTGAGAAAAAACTTCATAAAAAGAAGAAAAACTTAAAAGGTATTATTCTTGATGTACGTAGTAATCCAGGCGGGCTTCTTGATCAAGCCGTAGCGGTTTGTGAATATTTCATTGATCATGGAACAATCGTTTCGATCCGAGGGAGAGACAGCACAAATGATAGCGTAGTTTCTGCTGGGAGATTTGTTTCTAAAGCTCCCAATGTTCCAACAGTAGTTCTTATTAATTCTGGCACAGCATCTGCTGCTGAGATTGTAGCTGGGGCCTTGCAGGATCATAAGAGAGCAATCATTGTGGGCACTACCTCTTTTGGTAAAGGTCTAGTGCAAACATTTACCCAGATAAGTAATAGGGCTGCAGTGAAATTGACTACAGCTAAATATTTCACACCAAGTGGTCGATCAATAAATGGGAAGGGTATTGAGCCAGACTTGTACATAGAAAATGCTAAAGTGGAATTCGCTGAAAAAGAGAAGAAAGATAAATCTTTTACTAGTTCATCAGTAAAAAGTTATTTAAAGAAATATAATACAGAAGAAAGAGCTGAAGAGAAAAAGTCAGACGAGATAAAAGAACGCCCTATGTCAGATAAATATAAAGAAGATTATCAGTATGCAAGAGCATATGATTTGATTCGTGGCTTGAGCATAAACTATAAAAAAACTAAAGAATGATCAAAGATTCAAAATTAAAGGCTAAAGTAAAGCTATATCTTTGCTTGGGTAATATAGCTCTTGCTGCTATATTACTTGCTTTAGTTATATATTGGTTTATGGTTGCACGAGCTAGTCAGATTGCCAAAGCGACCGAGCTTGGCCAATACGAGACTTACTCTTTGGCAGATATATCGTCTATTAATGAGAAGATAGAGACTGATTATGTAGATCTGCAAAAACAAATAGCTGATACTTCTGAAGAGGCAATGGAAATTGATATAGAACTTGGATCAATAGAAGATGGACTAAAGTTGGATGGTGAGATAGAGCAAAAAGATCAAATATCAACTAAATCTGATGAATTATTGACTAGTAAGAACGAGGAGAAAGAATTCTCAATTAAGAAAAAAAGAATTTATTCAGGAAAGCCCAAAATTTCAATTGTAGTTACTGATTTAGGATTAAATATCCGCTCAACTGAGCTTGCACTTACTTTACCAACACAATGCGCTCTAGGATTTTTACCATATACTCAAGGTTTGAAGACGCTATTGAATAAAGCTAAGGATAATGGGCATGAGATATACTTGTACTTGCCACTTCAAATTATTAATCCCTTGGATAAACCAGGTAAATATGCGTTGATGAATAATTTACCGCCTGGGGAAAATGAAGCACGATTGAATGCAATATTAAATTCCCAGGCTCACTATGAAGGAGTGTATTCTAGTTATAAAGAAGTGTTCACAGATGATGCGTATGTATCTGAAATGATTTTTGATGAAGTAGATAACAAAAATTTGATATTTATCTTGGGCAAGGGTTTAGAAAGGGGAGAGAGGAGCAATATTTCTTCACATAATAATGTTATTCCCACTAATATAATAATTGATAAAGAGACTGATAAGGATTCAATTGAAAATCAACTAGAGGAATTGATTAAAGTTGCAAAAAATGATGGTATTGCTCTTGGTTATGCTCAAGCGTTTACCTTAACAATAGAAATGATTAGAGATTGGATTCCAACTCTTAATAAAAAAGGGGTTCAGTTGGTACCTGTTTCTGAATTACTCAAGGAGTATAATTCGTGAAGCCAGATTTAAATAATAAGCCAGAAAGTAAAGAATTATCGAATCTGCCTTTTCGTCCTGGTGTTGGTATGATGATAATTGATAAAGACGATAGGGTCTTTGTCGGCAAGAGAATAGAGTCGAAAGCTAATGGCTGGCAAATGCCTCAGGGAGGTATAGATCTTGGCGAAACACCAAGCAGCGCTGCTATGAGAGAGATGGAAGAAGAAATAGGCAGTGGTGCTGGGTATATAATTGCTGAAAGCAAAAATTGGTATAGTTATCGTGTTCCAGATTTTCTTATTCCCCGGTTGTGGGAGGGTAAATATTGTGGCCAAAAACAAAAATGGTTTTTAATTCGTTTTACCGGTAAAGATAGTGATATTAATGTTAACACGCTGCATCCTGAATTTGATCAGTGGAAGTGGGTAAATTTTGATGAGCTTTTAACTGATGTTATACCGTTCAAATTAAAGCTTTATAGACAAGTTGTTCAAGAGTTTCGTCAAATATTATATCAATCTTAAAAACTATATACCTAAAGTGAAAATCCGTATCTTACTCCAAGATTAGTTAATCCATGATTTGGCGGTGCAAGATTGGCATTGGATATATGATCAATAAATAAAGTAATATTATTGTTATTTTTAAATAAATATCCTATAGCCAGGCTTTCTCTAAATAACAAGCGTGAACCAAAAATCCTTCCTTTTACTTTAGAATTCTTTTTACGTTTTAAAGAACCGCTGTGAAAAGCAAACCCTAAAGATCCCTCTATATAAATAAGGTCATTTAGAACTTTTTTCCAAACTAAGCCTGTATATACTGAGCTTGTACAACCATGTACATTTTTACTAAGTCCAATAAATGGTGCTGGATTACGCCAATCTTTTAATTCATTTCCAATATACTCTAGATTTACATTTAGTCCACGTTCATTTCTTTGTGGAGATTGTACAAAGCCAAATTTGAACTCAGATGCAGAAGATACTGATGCTCCAATAATTATAATAAGAACTATCTT
>JAIOYD010000094.1 GCA_021741285.1 Rickettsiaceae bacterium
CCAGATTTGAATCCGATAGAAAAATTCTGGGCTAATATGAAACGTTGGATAAAGCAACAAATTACGCATTTTAATACTTTATATGACTCCCTAGTTTCTTTCTTTAATTACGCTATCTCAAGTTGATTTACTATATATATTGGAATAAAGTTAGCTTATTCAGGAACTTTTTCTATAATTAGCGATTTCTTTCCGCTGGGTATGGAAAAAAAATATTGGATAATAAATAAGTAGATAAATATTTCTCAAAAATTCATTCCAGCAAAGAAGCAGTTTTACAAATGTAATTTAATAGATAAAGGTTCAGATATTATAAAACCTAGGATATAATCTTCTATTGAAATTTCTTTGACTTTATATATGCCAGACACAAGTCCCTTTTTATTTTCTCCTAGTTTTTTAAAAAAAAATATATGTTTTTATTTTAATAACTTTTTGTTACTCTTAAAACAAGGCTAATTGTTATTCTTAAAACAATGCTAATGTTGCCTGAAAAGTTTTTAATAAAAGACAATGATTATCAATAAGAGGTTTTAGTATGAATAATAGATTATTTATTCTCTTTCTGTTCTGCAACCGAACCCTATTTAAGCGTCTTTTTTTTCACCAAGATGCCAAATTTTTTCTGCTTTACTACCAAGCAACCAAAAGCTTATTGCGAGTATCGCAAAAAATATTGCTTTGTGCGTTGCATCCCAAAAAAATTCAAAGAACCTGGTATACAGGTTAATAAATAAAAAGGCAATACCGAATCCTTTAGTCATTCCATTATCATATTTTAAACCATGGTAAATAGCTACTGCAGATACAAGACCAAATAAAAGTGACCAATGAAATAACTCTATTTGCCTTACTTTGTACCATAAACCTATATCTCCATAATTTCCAAATATAGACATTATCCAAGTTGAAATAAATAAGTACAACAATCCAACCGCAAGAGTTGAACGAAAAAAGTAACCAAATTTTTCGTTGTTTTCAATTGTAAAAGCGAAGCTAATTAAAACAGTTCCAAAAAGAACAAACCGTATCGGATAATTCATCCCTAAATAATAGGCCCCCCATCCCGATATATAGCCCGTTTCCGCTCCCATCCAACTACCAAGAGAGATCAAAGAAAAAAGCCAAATTAAATTTGACTTTAAATAGATTCCAAGAGCTCCATAAATTACAGAAGATATAAGTATTAAAATAGAAAAATGACCACTCCCCGAATCAAACGCTCTTCCTAATTGATAAACGGCCATAGCCGTAGTTACTACACCTAAAAATAAGATGGCCTCATTACTAAAAATTCTTTCTGGTTTCTTTTTTCGTCTTTCACAACCAACCCAATAGATACCGCCAGACAAAATTGAAAGACTAATACATTTGACTAAATATGGCGCATTAAAAATAGATTCTAACAATTTCAATAAAACTCTATCAGCTAAAATAGAGCTAATAGAGATAACAATACAAACCAAAGCAATCCAAAATGAATACTTTGCTAACTTCTTCCAATCAAAAGATATAACATAAATATCATTTTCGAGAGAGACAGCCATTTTATCGTCAATCCGACCATTTGTATTCCAATATTTTATAGCGGCTCTAATTGACGTAGCTTGAGATTTATTAACCTTCATCATAGTTTATCTCCATTATACTATTTTACAGGCCTCTGCAAAATCTAGCCTTGGTAATCTTGGATATGGATTTTCGCCATCTTTATAACCTAAATTACAAATGAAGTTAATTTTAAAATCGGTTCCATATAAAAATTCTTTTTCCATAGCCTCTGCATTAAAACCAGACATTGGACTACAATCAAGACCTAAACTACGTGCAACCATCATAAAATAGGCTGCTTGTAATGTTGAATTTCTAGTAGCTGTATCTAGCGCTATTTTATCAGAAGAAGCAAAGTGCGCTTTCATAGCAGGGGACACAGGGTTAGTTTTATCCATCTTCTGATAAAACTTAGTATCATAGGCAAATAGAGCTACAATAGGAGCGGACCTGGTTTTTTCAATATTACCTTCCATTAGGCATTTTAGTAACTTTTCTTTCTGAACTTGGCTTTGAATAAAAATAATTCGCAATGGGCAGGAATTAGGCGATGTAGGACCAAATTTCATAATGTCGTATATTTCTTGGAGCAAATCAGCTCCCACTCCCTTAGTACTGTATTTGGAACAAGTTCTATCGGAAAAAATATCTTTGACTGTACGCATATTATTACTCCAACTTATGTTATAAATTTTTTAGTCTGCTTGCAATTCCATCAAATTCAAATTTCCTATGGTAACTCCCTTATCAGAAAAAATAATCTTAAAGCTAGCATCTGCAATATCGTCTTTATTTACTTCGGTGGCAGTTGCCTTGCTTATAACTTTCTTAAAAAAAGATTTTGAAAAAATAAAACCTTCTGGAATTAAGGCATCTACAACATCATGATATTGATGTATGGCAACATCTAGTTTGCCCTGCGGCAAGCTACTCCTGCTAAACCTAACCACTCCCTTTACATCAAGAGATGCATTATCAAACTTCAACTGAAAATTTGATAAATCAAACTTACGCTCAAAATCTCTTTTTTCTGATTCGTTTTCAAGAACCTCATGATAACCCACATCAATTAAAAGATGAGCTTTGTTTATTTCCATATACCTAACAGCCGAAGAATAGTCTCCGGACGCCTTAATTCTCAAAATATTATTATCATCTTTCTTTTCTTGAATAGAGTATAACTTTACTGCTGCAAGGTTAAATACTTCTTTATCTTCTAAAAAACCTGCTACTTGGGGAACTACAGAACTAAATGATTTTAATTGCTCTTTCCAATTACTATTATCACTTACAAAAAACAACGAATTATTAAAGCTAATATCCGAGGTGATCTCAAGGGGTGTTATAATGGTGTAGGTCTGCATAATACCGTTATGCGCTTCACTATAAACAATTTTGCGCCCTAAATTAATCGTAGCAGAAGTAAAGCTATAACCAAAACTCAATATTATTTCTTCAGCTGAAATTTCTTTCAGGCTATTTTGGTTTACAATGGTAAGCTTAGGGGAAAGAAGCTTTATCTTCCAGGCGAAAGGAAATCCAAAAATCTTTGCATCTTGGAACTGAAGTTTAATGTTATCGGAGTTATATTGACTAGCTTTATCGACAATTTTTCCCTTTATGATGTGAGCTCCTACAACCCATAATGCTACGGCAACAACAATACACAATAAAAGAATTTTTCGGATCACTTCAATATTATTATAAATTAATATTCCTAGTTGCAGATGGAAGCACAACACGCATGCCTTCAAGCTCTTTTGTCAAGATAATCTGACAACCCAGTCTCGAAGTATGAGTAAGGCCAAAAGCCAAGTCAAGCATATCTTCTTCAGCCTCTTCTGGTTGCTCTAGTTTGTTGTATATTTTCTCTTCTAAAACAACGTGACAGGTTGCACAAGCAAGAGATCCTTCACAAGCCCCTTCCAGGTCTATGTCATTTTGGTGGGCAACCTCAAGTATTGAAAGACCTACTAAAGCCTCAACCTCTTTTTCCTTACCAGCTTCTATAAAAATTATTTTTATTTTTTCCATTGCCATATTAAATATCACTTATTTCATTTATGTGACGCCCTTTCAAATGCATGTCTACACCCTTATCCAAATGTTTTTGAATAAAACCAGTAGCCAAACTATTCAATACGTCTATTTTTATCAAAATCTCTTCTTGATTATCTAAATTAACTGCCTTTTGTAAAGAATTTATTGCCTTCTCTATCTTAGTTTTTTCATTCCCTAGAAGAAGCCCTGGAGTTTCTTCTATAGCCTTTTCTAGCCCCGCAATCAAACTATGCCCCTGCTGCCTTGCTTCAACTAGCAATCTTTCCTTATGATCTTTTGTTACGTTCTCGTATGCCACTTTCAATACTTTAAATATTTCTTCTTCGTTCATACCATAACTTGGCTTCACTTCAATAGCATGAATTTTCTTAGTAATAGCTTCTCGTGCTGTAACAGACAAGATCCCATCAGCATCTATAGCAAAAATAACTTCTACTCTACCTTTGCCCGCTTTAGCAATAGGGATTCCATTTAATTCAAACCTAGCTAAAGAGCGGCAATCCTTAGCCATTTCTCGTTCGCCCTGCACAATATGGAATGTCATACCAGTCTGATTATCACTATACGTAGTGAATTCTTGTGTAATCGAAAATGGTATGGGAGTATTGCGCAATATAATCTTTTCGGCAATACCGCCATAAATTTCTAAACCCACTGATAACGAAACAACATCAATTAACAAAGATTTTGGTCTAGATGATAAATTTTCGGCTTGCAAAGCAGCACCAAGCGCTACAACTTTATCTGGGTCTATATCAGAATAAATTTCAGTTTTAAATGATTTTTTTAATAAAACTGGAATCAAAGGTATTCTTGTCGATCCACCTACCAAAATTATACCATCCAAATTAATGTTATTTGTATCATATAGAGTGTTTTTAGCAACTTTGATAGTCTTTTCAATGATAGGAAAAATCAACTCCTCAAATTCATTGCGAGAAAGTTTTATCTTATTATTTTTATAAACAATATCAATGCAATCCTCAGTGGACAGATCTTCTTTAGATTTTTTTGCCAGAAGAATGATCTCGTCATTAATTTCTGCGCCTATCTTCTTGCTGATATAGCCAGCTAACAACATATCTATATCATCTCCTCCGAGCATATTATCCCCACCAGTTGCCACAACTTGCAAAATACCTGTTTGCATGTTTAGTATAGACACATCAAACGTGCCACCACCAAAATCATATACTAGGTACGCCCCCTCTTTCTGTCTATTGAGGCCATAGGCGTATGCTGCAGCGGTAGGTTCCGAGATTAATCTTATGACTTCTAGCCCCGCTAGCTTAGCGGCAAAAAGCACCTGCCCTCTTGCATTATCATCAAAATATGCAGGCACAGAAATAACAGCTTTTTTTAGCTTATAATCAAGACTAAGCTCTGCTTCTGACTTTAGATATTTAAAAATTTCGGAGGCTACTTCTGGTAAGCTTAAGCAATTGGGGCCAACTTTTATTTGTGGCATCTCAGCTCCCAAATCAATATTTCCGGCAAGAGCCAGTAAATTTGGCGTACTCCTTATTTCTTCAGATGATTTTGCCAAAAACCTCTTAATCGAACGAATCGATTTATTAGGTCTACAATAGTTGATAGCTATCTTCTCATCCAAAATACAGATAATCGATGGTACTAATTCTGAACCATCACTCATCTTTATTATTTTGCTATTATAATCTTTAGATATAGCAATCAGAGAATTGGTTGTACCAAAGTCTATACCAACAACTATTTCCTCAGATGTTTCAAAGGTCCCCGGCTCTTTAATCTCGATTATTTGCATGTTTAATCTTAAGCTTTATATTCCCGACTAAATTAGTAAGATACTTCAGTCTGATACTAATATCAAGCGCTTTTGTAAAATTATTTTTGTTAAAATGAGTCGTAATTTCTCTTATTAATTCTGCTTTCATAGCAAGTTTTTGCTGCTCTTTTGCAATTAGATCAGCCAACTCATGCATTGCTTCTATTTCTTCATATTCTTCTAGGATTCCTTCTAACTCAGAAATGCTAAGCTGACAATTTAACTGTTGATCACTAAATTCAAAACCATTCAATTTTAATAAATATTCGGCTCTTTTGTAATCGTCGCTTAAAACCTTATATGCTTCATTAAGAAACATTGAAATCTCTATATTCCTTATTTTTGATGCACCATCTACAACTAAGTCTGGATGATATTCCATCTGTTTCGCCAAATACCTATCCTGAAGCAATTTTTGCTCGATATCGTATCTTTGCTCTAATTCCAAGATTTGAAAATAATTATTGCCTACTACCGTCACTTCTTACCTGACAAAACTGTAATAATACCCCTTAAAGTTTGTAACTCACTTTGAGATAGATTATTGATTCTTGCAAAAATATTTCTAATCTTCAAGCTCATTTGCTCTCTTTTCTCTGGCATACGAAAAAATTTACGATCCTCAAGAACATCAAACAAATGGGCATAAAAATATTCTAGCTCTTCGCTTTTCGCCAGCTCTTCTTTTACATATAGTAAATCAACTTGAGATAGCGTAATTAAAGAAAGAAACTAGGGAGTCATATAAAGTATTAAAATGCGTAATTTGTTGCTTTATCCAACGTTTCATATTAGCCCAGAATTTTTCTATCGGATTCAAATCTGGTGA
>JAIOYD010000095.1 GCA_021741285.1 Rickettsiaceae bacterium
AATTTCAAAATATCTTTGGCAAAACTCCGAGTTCATGGTTTGCTAGTTTTCAATTAAATGGGATTCCCGATAGTAGATTACTTAGTTTAAACAGTACAAATAAAGGAAGTTTGCGCCATTTTTTAGCGAAATTTCCAGAAAACTTTAGTTTAAAGAATTAAAATGTAACGACTCAGCCTCTCCTTAGTCACGTTATCTCGGTCGGATTCTCTAACGCCGCCTGACGACTTAATCGCAGTTTTTAGGAAAGGGCAGTATTAAAATTAAGTATTAACGTAATCATTTGACTATTTCATGAACAATGCTATTGGCTAATTATATTTTATATAATCAATCATATACGACTAAGCTTGACACTGGTTAGTGCTGATGTGAAATAATAACTAACAAATCAAAAAAAATAATCGGCTAAAACAGTTTTACTTCTCGTAAATGGAGTTCATTGGTGTTAGCAATTGGCTCTTAATTCAAGTCGATAGCTGAAATGATCAATACAGAAGTATGGGATTTAAATGGTTATAAATCGACAATATATGAGTAATTTTTGGAAAATTAAATGAAAGCAGAAATAAAACCAAGATTAAACTTGACTGGAAGAACGCCATTACAAGAGGTTATTCCTTTAAAAACCCCATTTAACATTATCATTGACCCTGCTAGCATATGTAATCTAAAGTGTGTTTTTTGCCCTGCTGGAGATACCTCATTAGTCAATAGTTTAGGTATTTATCAGGGTGAAATTGATTTCGAAATCTACAAAAAAATAATTGATCAACTCTCGCTTTTTCCCGACAGAATAAAAATGTTACGCCTTTGGAAAGAAGGCGAACCTTTCTTAAATAAAAAACTGGTAGAAATGGTTTTATACGCAAAAAAAAGTGGATATGTTGACTTCATAGATACTACAACAAATGGTGTTCTTATGACCCCCGATATATGTGAAAAACTATTTGATGCAGGGATTAATAGAATTAATATATCTATCTATGGCATAAATGATAGGCAATACGAAAAATACACATGTTGTAAAATTGATTTTCGGCTACTTCATGAAAATATCAAATGGGCTTATAATAACAAAAAATCCACAGAAATTTTTATTAAGATACCAGAAAATTTAATTACTGAAAATGAAAAAAAAGAGTTTTTTGGTTTATTCGGAGACTACTGTGACAGAATATTTGTTGAAAATTTATTTTCATCATGGAATAGCTTTAATGTAACTGAAGATCTTAACTTTAATTCAAAAAAAGGTATATTTCAGCAAGATATTCAAGAAAAAAAAATATGTCCACATATTTTTTACAATATGATGATTAATGTAGATGGTACAGTAAGTCCGTGCTTTACTGATTGGAATAGAAAAATTATTGTGGGCGATGTGACTAAGCAAACATTACTTGAAATTTGGAATTCTTCTGAATTTAATTTACTGCGTTTACAGCATTTAGATGGAAGGCGAAATGAAAATTTAGTGTGTGGTCCCTGTAATAGACCAAGTCATGCGATGCTAGATAATATTGATGATTATGCTAGTCAGATGATTAAAAAGTTTATTCATATACCAATAGATAGATCAAAAAAAATACCTGGCATGTAGTAAAATTATTGGCTCTATATTGCTTTCAGAGTCTTTTTGTGACTAATAAATATAGCAACCATTCGGCAATTCCATTGTGCACCAGAGGGGATATACCGCAATAATGGATATTTTTGAAGTCGCTATATTTATTAACTGCTTGTTTTAGGTTTTTTCTGTCTATTGCTACGCGAAGCTTGATCTTGGTACACCTTATCACCAACCCATGTTTTGGAATGAGCGTGTGCTTGGGTGAATAGCCTTTAAAGTAAAGAGGGAGCTAAATAATTACCTACACTTTGCCCATTATTTATGGTACTACCATTAGGGTTGGAGTGAATACTTACAATACTTAATAACACAGGATTAACATGATTAGTAAATCTAAAGATATAGTGGTATATGGTTGTGGTCATTACGGGAAGATTGTAGCAAAGTTTTTAATCAAAAATAATTATAATTTGAGTTTCTTCATAGATAGTATGGATTCTAGTAATGAATATCTTGGTATTCCTATTTTTCATCCGGATAAGTTAGATACAAGCTTAGAAAATTTTGATGTAATAATTGCTATAATTAACTCATCATACAATTCGAGTATTGAATTAGTAATTAATAATTTGCGATTAAGTGGTGCTAAAAATATTATTTTTATGGATGTTTTTTTGGCTGCTTATCCTTCGTGTCTTCTTTTTGAATGTGATGTTGAAAATATACACGAAAAGATTGATTATATTTGTGATCATTTGGTAGATGAGGAAAGCAAAAAAATTTATAGAAGTGTTTTTAAATGTTATTTAAATGGTAGAGTTAACGAAAATCCTTATATATCTGAAACGGATCAATATACCCCTTATGACTTACCGAGATATCCAGATAGTTTAGACTTTATTGATTGTGGCTCTTATGTTGGCGATACAATACTTCATTTAGAAAACAATAAATACAAATTTGATTCTATTGTTGCTTTTGAGCCAGAGTTAACTAATTTTTCTAAAATGAGCCAGCTGCTTAGAAATAAAACTAAAAATGGTATTGCTGTACCTTGTGGTGTTTCAAACACGACAGGGATAGTTAATTTTGAATCAGGTAAGCACAGCGGGGGGGGGTGTATCGTTGATAATGGAAATCAAATAATAATGACAGTTGCATTAGATGATTTTTTACCAACGTACTCGCCTAATTTAATTAAAATGGATGTGGAAGGTTCAGAATTAAAAGCTCTTCAAGGGTGTTTAAAGATGCTTAAAAGAAGTCGTCCATATTTAGCTATTGCCATATATCATTTCATCAATGACATGTGGGAAATTCCTCTGTTCTTGATAGGGTTAGATGTTTCTTACGATTTCTACGTTCGATGTCATGGTAAACATTTGACTGAAACAATTTTATATTGCTATCCTAAATAAATTTATTACATGCACATACTGAGATGGTTATGAAAGCAGCTATTAAGCCAAGAATTAACATGAAGGAGCGTACGAAACTAGAAGAGGTTATACCATTAGATACCCCTTTTATATTGACCGTTAGCCCTGCTAGTGCTTGTAATCTAAAATGTGCATTTTGCCCGACTGGCGATCGTCACTTAATGAGAAGCACAGATCGATTTATGGGATTAATGGAATACTCTCTATTTACTAAAATTATAGATGATCTGGAATATTTTCCTCAAAAAATAAAAGTATTAATGCTTGTAAATGATGGTGAACCATTTCTAAACAAAAATTTAGATAGCATGGTTAGATACGCAAAAAGAAGTAATAATGTTCCGTTCATTGAAACTACTACAAATGGTATTTTAATGACCTCCGATAGGGTAGGTGGGCTAATTGATGCGGGGATTGATAAAATAAATATCTCAATCTATGGAATGGATTCAGCAACATATAAGGATTTCGCCAAGTCTGATGTTGATTTTGATATTATTTTGGCTAATATAAAATGGCTCTATGAAAATAAAGGAAATACTGAAATAGTAATTAAAATTCCGAAAGAGCTTTTAGCAACAAATGCAACAGTAGAAAATTTTTATGAAATGTTCGGGGATTATTGTGATAGAGTTTTTGTTGAAAATTCATCACAAATGTGGCCAGATTTTGATGTATCAAAACGAATGAATGTTGATTTTACTGAGGGTTTATGGGGACACCAGATAGAAGAGAAACTCGTGTGTCCTAATATATTTTACGCACTGACAATAAATGCAAATGGGGAAGTTAGCGCCTGTTATGTTGATTGGGCAAGAGCTCTATTGGTTGGTGATGTAAAAGTACAAAATTTAAATGAAATTTGGAATTCTAAAGAATTTAATAACTTAAGAATTCAGCATCTTAGTGGAAATCGTAATAAAAATTTAGTTTGCAAAAAATGTAATCAACCTCAGCATTGTTCTTTGGATAATCTTGATCCCTACAAGGACGAGTTGCTTACTAAGTTAGTGAATAAAATTTAGAATTAGTGGTTTAAACATGAAGGTTTTAATAACGGGTGGCAATGGTAATATCAGTTGGCATTGTGTAAATAATGCAATTTTAGCAGGCATGGATGTAACTGTTGTCAAAAGAAGCCAAGGATCATTATTACGAAGAAAATTACCAAATAATGTGAAAATAATTAATGCCGATGTTAGAAATATTAGTTCGTTTAGAAGTGCACTCTACAAAATACATTTTGATGTTGTCATAGATTTTTTATGCTATACACCCGAGCAAGCGGAAACTGTTATTTGGCTTTTTAAAGATATTGTTAAACAATATATTTTTATAAGTTCTGCATCAGTTTATGAAAAACCAGCTAAGAACATTCCAATTATAGAAGAAAATATAATTAAAAATTCTACATGGGATTACGCTATAAATAAAATAGCATGTGAAAAAATATTTATTGATGCCTATAATAAAATAAATTTTCCTGTGACAATAATAAGGCCAACTCACACGTATGACACTATAATCCCTGTCTCAATTGGAAATGGAGATTGGACAATTCCAAACAGAATAATACAAAGAAAGCCAGTTATTATGCATGATGATGGAAAAAACTTATGGACACTTACTCATTCTAAGGATTTTTCAGATGCCACAATGCATTTGGTAGGAAATAAAAATGCGCTTGGGGAGTCTTTCCATATTACCAGTGATGAAATATTGACGTGGAATGAAATAATGTACGCATTATCAAATGGTCTGGGATACGGAAAACCTAATTTAGTGTATGTGTCAAGTAATGAAATAGCTAAAAAATATCCCTATATAGCTCCAAGTTTATTAAATGAAAAACGATGGGACGGTGTATATAATAATAATAAAATTAAAATAATTTCAAATGGTTGGTCAGCCAAAGTTAAATTTTTGGAAGGAATAAAAGAAACAATTGAATGGTTTTTAAAAAACAAGGAATTAATGGTTATAGATGAGAAACTTGATTTAATGATGGATGAGTATTCGTAACATTAAAGTTTTTTCGCTAATCTATGATATTTATTTTTCTTAAAAGTAACTAGTCTGATTTTATGATTGGGTAATAAGAATGACTACACATAAAGAATTTCTTGATGAAAGAGTAGAGAATGTTAAACGCTGTTATCAAGATCATATGTTTGTTGATAGGAACATTAACTTACTTTCCGAGTTAGCTAGAAACAAATATTATTATAATTTTGATTGGCTTGGTTTGCCTATTATTGCTTATCCTCAAGATGTTGTAGCACTACAAGAGATTATCTGGAAAACAAAGCCTGACGTTATTATTGAAACAGGGGTAGCCAGAGGTGGCTCTGTTGTATTAAGTGCCTCAATTCTTCATTTAGTTCATGGAAATGATCATAAAGGATTATGTATTGGAATAGATATTGATATACGACCCCATGCAATAGATATGATAGAGAAACATCCATTGGCTTTTAGGATTAGATTGTTACAAGGATCAAGTCTTGATCGATCAATTATAGAGCAAGTTATTGCTATCATTGAACCGGATCAACGTGTTATGGTAATCCTTGACTCTGACCACACAGAAGCACATGTTTTAGAAGAGCTTGAGAGATACTCTCCACTCGTTACAAAAGATTGTTATTTGGTTGTGATGGATACTGGAATAGAAGACGATCCGGGGGATTTTCTTGATCGTCCTTGGGGGAAGGGAAACAATCCAAAAACGGCTGTACATAAATTTTTAAAACAAAATAATAGATTCGAAGTTGATGATTTCATTCATTCTAAGTTATTGCAAACTGCTGCACCAGATGGTTATTTAAAATGTGTAAAATAAATATTTTGAATATCTATTTTCGATTTAAGTATAAATGGTGACTGATATGTATTGTCCTAATCATATCTATATCGAAAATGTTGCAGGTATTTGTACTGCTTCATGCGGCATGTGTCCCATTGAATCGAGTCCTAGAAAGGGAATTATGAGCTACGAGGCATTTGAAATAATCGTCTCAAAGCTTTTGCCAATTAAAGATCATATTAAAATGGTAACTTTTGTAGGGCTAGGTGAAAGTTTACTTGATAAGCATATCTCGGAGAAAATTTTATTGCTCAATGAATCAGGTTTTTCTGGTATTGGTCTGGTTACTAACGCAACAGCCCTTAATGAACAAGT
>JAIOYD010000096.1 GCA_021741285.1 Rickettsiaceae bacterium
GAAATAGAAGAAAACGGTTCGGTTTAAGATTCAACTTAATTGCCGGAATTTATAATTTCGAGCTTTAAAGAGGTTATGCAAGAGGTCTATTATATTGTTTTTAGCCTACTTTGTTCCTGGGAAATTAGGGTATTTACTTGCGTTGCCTCCTGATGCCTCAACTGCAATTTGGCCTTCATCAGGTTTTGCTTCGGCAGGAATTATATTGCTTGGATATAAAGCCCTACCAGGTGTTTTTTTTGGATCCTTGATACTAAACTTGCAAAATTTAAATCAAAAATTATCAATATTAGAAATTTTGTCACCGGCGGTATTTAACTATATAACTGCGCCTGGATTTATTGCTCTTGGTGCCACTCTTGAGTCTCTTGCAGTATCATTTATTATCCGAAAATTTATCGGATTTCCTAGTTCATTATCACATTGGCGGGACGCTTTAATTTTGTTTTTAGGAGCGGGGTTAATTGGGGCAATTCCATCACCGACCATTGGAATTACTATGTTTTATCTTAAGGGATTTATTGCCTCTAGTGAATATTGGTACAGCTGGTGTTCTTGGTGGATTGGAAACAGCTTGGGAATAATTGCTATTACTCCGGTGCTTGTTACTTTATTTTCACCAAAGAAATATATTAGTAATAAACGAAAAATATATATAGCTACTCCGCTTCTTGTAATGCTAACTTTAATTGCAATGATTTTTACTAGTACAAGTGAGTATGAAGTGAAAAAGCTTCAACAAAATTTAGATATGGAAGGGAGAAATGCGACAATTCGATTTGAGAATCAAATAGCAGTTAAAATCCAAGAGATAGAGTCGGTTAAGAATTTTTTCAATGCATCAGAGTTTATTAATAGGTCAGAGTTCGAAGAATTTGTTAAGCACTTTGTTAATAATCCTTACATTCATTACGTAAGCTGGGCTCCTAAGGTCAATGAAGACGAGGTATTATTGTTGCTGGAGCTTACTAAGAAAGATGGCATAGAAAATTTTTCGATTAGGTCTAGTAAAAATAGTAAAGATCCAAAGTTTATTCCAAAGAAAATTTATTATCCTGTATTATACTCAGAGCCATATAATGCTGCTACAAGTAAACTGGGCCTTGATATATCGTCTATTGATAAGTATAAGGATGCATTAAAAACTGCTACTCAAAGCGGAAAAATTGTAATTGCACGAATTCATAATAATACACAGCAAGACCAAGATAACGTAATGTTTACCATTTTGGATCCAGTTTATAATAATAAAGCTAAAACTTTGACTGCCGAAGAAAAGGAAAAGAATATTAAGGGATTTATAGTCGGGAAGTATAAATTAAAGGGTATAATTGAAAATTTTTCTGAAGAATTAAAGCTAAAAGGAATTGAGATAACTATTTTAGATTATACTTCATCTCCAACAGATAAGATATTATATATAAATCTTTTAATAAAGTCCCTGGATTTTTATTATCAGCGTCAACTTCTATGAATATAGGACAAAGAATTTGGACGATTAAATTTGAACAAACAAAAGAATATTTAGTTGCCAACAAAGAATGGCATCTTTGGTACTTGTTACTTGTTGGTTTGGGTATTCAGGTCTTAGTTTCCATCTTAACTTTAATTATTACTGGTTATTCGGATGCTATTGAAGGCTTGGTTAAAAAGCAAACGTTTGATTTAAAAGAAAGTGAAACTAGATTTCAGTTAGTCGTAAAGGGTACAAGAGATGGAATTTGGGATTGGGTTGATACTTCAACAGAAAAGCAATATTGGTCTCCGCAGTTTTTTAAATTGCTTGGATACGACCCAAATGAGATAGAAGCTAAGCTCTCAAATTTTATGAAAATAATACATCCAGAAGACATTGAATTTGTTGAAACAGTGTTTAATTCTCATACTTTCAAAGGAAGAACTTTTGATATTGAGTATCGTATGTTAAAAAAATCTGAAAAATATAACTGGTATCAGTTTAGAGGTATTGTCACGATAGATAAGACTTCGGGTGTCAAGAGAATGACAGGGTCTATTACAGATATAAGTTATAGAAAAAGTATTGAAAAGAAACTTAAACAAGCTAAAGAGGAAGCTGAATCGGCAACTAGAATAAAGTCAGATTTCTTGGCTACGATGAGTCATGAAATAAGAACTCCTATGAATGGGATAATAGGAACAACCGAACTTGTGCTGGATACGGAGCTAACTCCCCAGCAAAGGGGTTATATGGATAATGTTCTTTATTCAGCTGAAAATTTGCTTGAAATACTAAATGATATTCTTGATTTTTCTAAGATTGAAGCTGGCAAGATAGAGTTAGAAATGACTCCATTTGACTTTAAAAAAGCGAGTCAAGAAGTTATTGATTTGTTGAGACCAAAAGCTTTACAAAAAAATCTTAAATTGAGCTTAGTGTATAAAAATGAAGCCCAACAATACGTAGTCGGTGACTCAATGAGGATTCGTCAGATTTTATATAATCTGGTTGGTAATGCAATTAAGTTTACAGAGAGTGGAAGTGTTGTTATTACAGTTGAAAATCAAGAGTTAGTTATTCCTCCAAGAGGGAAAGCGATATTACTAGTTTCCTTCCAAGATACTGGCGTGGGGCTTACTAAAGAACAAAGACGTTCTATATTTAACAAATTTGCACAAGCTGATAGCTCAACTACTAGAAAATTTGGAGGAACAGGTCTAGGTTTAGCTATTTGTCAGATGCTAGTATCTATGTTTGGTGGGGAAATTAATGTAGATAGTGAGCCGGGGCAGGGGTCAATCTTTTCTTTTGCCCTGTTATTTGATATTGCTTCAAAAGATAGTATCGAAGATAACTCGATTCAAGTTAATAATGACAATCTAGATCATGGAATAACCACTCCAATTAGAGTACTCATGGCAGAAGATAACCGTATTAATGCGGAGTTTGCCAAAGAAATGTTAGAAAAACTTAGATGTGAGGTAGTTGCAATAAGAAATGGTAGAGAAGCAGTAGAAATATTGCTGAACGATAGGAATTTTGACTTAATATTTATGGATTGTCAGATGCCAATCATGGATGGGTTTGAAGCAACTAAACAAGTTCGAGAATATGAAAAAAAGAGTAACTTACTACATATTCCTATTATTGCGCTTACTGCAAATGCAATGAAGGGTGATAAGGAAAGATGTATACAAGCTGGAATGGATGATTATTTGAGTAAACCAGTAAGACAAAAGGATTTGGCTGGGATGATTAGAAAATGGCTTGTTAATAAAGAATAACGCAGTATACAGTAGAAAATAGCTAAATTGGTTGCACCCAACGTAAGTCAGGAAAATAGAATGTACTGAAATACTTGCAAATGGCTTTATTATAATTAATAATAAAATTATGTATGGGCCCTTGACTACAAGAACATGACTTATTTATAGGGCTTATCTATTTGTACGAAGCAGTAATTTGTTAATATTAGTAACAATTGGGTAAGAGGAATAAATATGACAAACGTACAGGTAGATATCATAAATATGAAGACTATTGCAGAAGCAAAAGCTCTTATGAATGATCGATTTCCTATGATGGTTAAGTATTTTCTTGAAGATATACAAATGTATTTAGAAGAAATTGAAAAAGGAGTTCAAGCAAAGAATGTAGAAATGGCAATTTCTCCAGCTCATACCATAAAGTCTTCTGCAAAACAACTTGGGGTCGATAGGGTATGTATTATTGCTAAAGATATGGAAGAGTTGTGCCGAAATATCCTTGAGAATGGTGGAGCAAGCTTTGCTGAGTTTGAAGCATTATATAGCCAACTAAAGAAAGAAGTAGATATTGCTGCGCCAGAATTAAATAAACTTTGCTAATTAAATTTGTGGATCATCAAGAAGTTATCGATAAGTATAAATCTTACGGAGTAAAGCTTGATGAAGAAGTGATCAGGAAGGCAATTAATTTTGCTGTGAAATATCACGGAACTCAGCAAAGAGCTTCGGGTGAGCTGTATTATTACCACCCTCTTCAAGTAGCTGAAATAATAGCTGAAATGAGATTAGATTCTGATTCTATTGTAACAGCTATATTGCATGATACCATTGAAGACACTGATCTGACTATTGAGTCTATTGAAAAAAATTTTTCTAAAGACATTGCCAAGCTAGTTGATGGGGTTACTAAGCTAACCAAAATTGAATTTAAAGCTGGTAATGTTCGGCAGGTTGAGAATTTTCGTAAATTATTGCTTGCAATGAGCGATGATATAAGAGTTTTACTTATAAAACTGGCCGATCGATTGCATAATATGCGTACTATTGACTTTATTAGTAAGCCTGAAAAAAGAGAAAGAATTGCTCTTGAAACAATGGAGATTTACGCTCCGTTAGCTGAAAGAATAGGGGTTCAGCAGATAAAAAGTGAGCTGCAAGATATATGCTTTCGAGTACTTCATCCGGAAATTAGGGAATCAATCTTAACCCGTTTTGAGAGCATTGAGAGCGGTAAAGAAAATTTTGTCGATCAAATTGTTCAGCAGATAAAAAATACTATTTCTACTAATGGGATGGAAGCAGATGTTTCCGGTCGTAGGAAGACACCATATTCAACCTGGATGAAAATGAAACAAAAAGATGTGGGGATTGATCAGCTATCGGATATTGTGGCATTTAGAGTAGTTGTAAATTCAGTTGAAGATTGTTATCGTGCTTTGGGGATAATTCATGGTGCTTATAAAATGGTGCCAGATAATTTTCAAGATTTCATTAGTACTCCTAAAAATAATAGATACCAATCACTTCATACGGTGGTAATTGGTCCGCTGATGCAGAAAATCGAGATACAGATTCGAACCCAAGAAATGCACGAAGTTGCTGAGCTTGGAGTAGCAGCTCATTGGCGATACAAACAGGGTCATATTGATCATGCCGATGGTAAGAAATATGCTTGGATCAGAGAGTTGCTTTCAATCTTGGATAAAGAGGCCGCTCCAGATGAGTTTATACAAAATACTAAGCTCGCAATGTATTATGATCAGGTATTTTGTTTTACCCCTAAGGGCAATCTTATAGCTTTGCCTAATGGAGCAACGACAGTTGATTTTGCGTATATGGTACATTCGGATATTGGAAATTCGTGTATTGGAGCAAAAGTTAATGGCAGAATTGTCCCACTTAGGACACAGCTTTTGAATGGAGACCAAGTAGAAATAATTACTTCTAAAAATCAAACAGCTTCTCAGTCATGGGAAAAATTTGTGATCACGGGGAAAGCAAGAGCAGAAATTAGGAAAATAATTCGTGCTCAGCAATACGATCAATATGTCAAGTTAGGTCATAATATCATTAGCAAAGCTTTCAAAGTGGCATCTATTGATGATGAATCCAAAGCTATTGATATTGCCGTTAAGTTTTTTGATAAAACCAAAGAGGATCTTTTCTTTGCAATTGGCGAGGGAACAATTACGAGAGAAGAAGTTATAACCCAGGTGCAACCGAAGAAGAGTAAATTGAGCTCTACACTATCACTGCTAAAGTTTGGTCGAAAAAAAAACCCTGAGAATAAACAAGATAATTCTGTTCCAATTAAAGGTCTTATTTCGGGTATGGTTATGCACTATGCAAAATGTTGTCACCCTTTACCTGGTGATAAGATTGCGGGAGTTATACATACTGGAAGCGGAGTGACTATCCATACTTCAGATTGTGAAATGCTGAATAATTTTGCTGGAATGCCTGAGCGTATAATTGATCTGACATGGGATAGTAACTCTTCCAATATTCCTTTCATTTGTAGGGTAAATTTAGTACTTTTAAACGAAACTGCCGGTTTGGCCGTAGTTTCAACTGAAATCGCCAGAAATGGAGGCAATATTATCAATTTTAAAATCATTAGTCGTAATCCAGATTATTTTGAAATGAATTTTGATATTGAAGTTGATTCAGTGGCTCATATTGAAAAAATTATTAACTCGCTTAAGACTAAAAAAGTAGTGCAGCACATTCAAAGAGCAAAATATTAAAAAAAGTGCTACAACAAAATGGGTTACGTAAAGTAAATGAACAACTGTTACCAAGTGATTATATGTTTTAGGAAGTCTCTGCGTCAAAATTCTAAATTTCTGACGTAATTTCAGGAATTTTTAAAATAAATGGTCGCATCTTTATTTTTTGTATAGTAAATCAACTTGAGATAGCGTAGAATATGTGATAGTATAAAGCAAAAAATGCAAG
>JAIOYD010000097.1 GCA_021741285.1 Rickettsiaceae bacterium
GGGAATAATGTTTGATTATAAAGCGGCGTTTAAAAAACAAATTGAGCAAATAAAACTCGAAGGAAGATACAGAAATTTTGTTAGTTTACAAAGAGAAGCTGGAAATTTCCCAATGGCTTTTTGGGGCCACCTCAAAAAACAGGTTGTAATGTGGTGCATAAATGACTATTTGGGTATGAGTCAGCATCCAAAAGTGATTCAATCAGCAGCGCAATCTATTTTAGACAATGGCGTTGGTTCTGGCGGAACAAGAAATATTGGCGGAAATAATTGGGCAGTAATTGAGTTGGAGCAAGAAATCGCTGACTTGCACAACAAAGAAGAGGCATTGGTCTTTACATCTGGTTATGTTTCAAATGATGCAAGCTTGAGTACTCTTTCCAAGATAATACCTGATTTAATCTACTTTTCCGATGAGTCTAACCATGCATCTATGATTGCAGGTATAAGAAATTCTAGAGCGGAAAAATATATATATAAACATTTAGATACCGTCCATCTTGAGCAATTGTTGGCCTCAGTAGATATCAGCAAACCAAAGATGATTGTTTTTGAGTCTGCTTATTCAATGGATGGATTAATCTCGCCTATTAGCAAAATCTGTGAGTTAGCGAAAAAATATAATGCTATGACTTATATTGATGAAGTTCATAGCGTGGGCTTATATGGTAATAGAGGCGCGGGTATTGCTAATATGCTTGGCTGTGAAGATAAAATAGATATCATTCAAGGAACCTTAGCTAAAGCTTATGGAGTAATAGGTGGTTATATTGCGGGCAATAGCACATTAATTGATGCAATTAGGCTTACAGCTAGTGGTTTCATTTTTACCACCTCGCTACCGCCGGCAATTAGTGATGCAGCAAGAGTAAGTATTAGCTATTTGAAGAAATCTGATGCGGAGAGAGTTATGCATCAAAATGTTATCTCTAAAGTAAAAAAATCTTTCAGCATGGCTGGAATAGCAGTGCTTGAAAATAGAAGTCATATTATCCCTATTATAATTGGAGATCCAGAGTTAGCCCGGCAAGCTTCTGCACTTCTTATAGAAAAACATAGTATTTTTGTGCAGCATATTAACTTTCCTACTGTATCACGAGGGACAGAAAGGCTACGAATTACACCTACTCCAGGGCACACAGAGGAGATGATTGTTAATTTGACCAACGCTCTCGTAGATGTGTTTGAAGAATTAGGCATTAAGCCAAGAGTTATTGAACCAGCCTAAAACTATTTTAAGTTAAAATTATATATGCTAGATTTTCCTAATATTGATCCTGTGATTATAACGCTTGGACCTCTTGCGATCTCGTGGTATTCACTTTCTTATGTGATAGGTGTTCTTCTAGGGTGGTATTATGTTTTGAAGCTTATAGAAACTAATCATCTTAGTATAAGCAAGCAAAATATAGATGACTTTGTCTCGTGGGCAATTATTGGTATTATTATTGGCGGTCGCTTAGGGTATGTTTTGTTTTATGATCCGGTGAAATATTTTTCTAATCCTATTGAGATTTTGAAAACATATGAGGGTGGAATGTCTTTCCATGGAGGAATAAGTGGCCTTATAATGGCGTCATTCTTATTTTGTAAACGACGTAAAATAGCTTTCTTTGGCTTAATGGATCTATGTGCAGTTGTGGCGCCTATTGGCTTGTTTTTTGGAAGAATAGCAAACTTTATCAACGCAGAACTTTATGGTCGTATCACTGATGTCCCATGGGCATTTATTTTTCCCGGTAGTGATGGTTTAGCTAGGCATCCTAGTCAATTGTATGAAGCGATACTTGAAGGGTTCCTGTTATTTTTTATTCAGAGATACATTATTAGTAAGGTAGGTGGGCTGCAATATCCAGGATTACTTTCTGGTGTATTTTTAATATTTTATTCGTTCTTCAGAATTATTGTAGAATTTTTTAGAGAGCCGGATTTTAAAATAGGGTATTTAGCTGAGTATTTTACTATGGGTCAATTATTGTGTATACCTATGATTATTGTTGGGATTATTTTAATTTATTTTAGCAAAAATCAATGCCAATCGATGCAAAAATAAGAAAAATTATTGAAACAAACGGCTACATTAATATTGATGATATGATGGAGCAAGTATTGTTAATTAACCCAGATTCATATTATGTTTATACTGAAAACATTGGAATAGATGGAGATTTTATTACATCTCCAGAGATTTCACAATTATTTGGTGAAATTATTGCTTTATGGGTAATAGAGCAGTGGCAAAAATTGGGAAAGCCGAATGAATTTTGTTTGTTAGAGTTGGGTCCTGGGCAAGGTACGCTTATGGATGATTTGTTACGTACTTCCTCCAAAATAGCTAGTAGCTTCCTAAATGGTGCTAAAGTTCATTTGTTAGAAATTAATCACAAATTTATTCAGAAGCAAAAATTTAAGCTAGAAAAGCATAAAAAAGAAATTACTTGGGTTAAAAAAATTTTGGATCTCCCTGAATTGCCGCTAATAGTCATTAGTAATGAATTTTTTGATGCGTTGCCAATAAAACAATTTGTAAAAACTCAAAGTAGATGGCATGAATCTATTTTGATCATTGATCCTATAGATGGTAAAATTAAATATAGTAAAATTGAGATAAAACAAGCTCTACAAAACCAACTTAAATTAGAGCATCTGAATGCTAATGATGGGGCAGTTATAGAAGAGTCAATTGAATCTCTAGAGATAATAAGAGCTTTGAGCGATCACATTAATAAATACTCCGGTGCTGTTTTAATTATCGATTATGGTTATGACATCCAAACTTCAGAAAGAACTAGGAATCAATATAATTCAACTCTTCAAGCGGTTAAAAACCATCAATATTGGCCAATAATTGATACGTTAGGAGAGGCAGATTTAACAGCTCATGTTGATTTTAATGCATTGAAGAGAGCTTCAAAAGAGCGTGGAGTTAGTAACTTTAGAAATTTTTCACAAAGAAATTTTTTGCTATCATATGGTATTGAGCTTCGGCTTCATGAGCTCAAAAAAACTATAGCTCCAGAAGAATGCTATATACTTGATAGGCAAGTTTTGCGGCTTATTTCTCCTTCTATGATGGGAGAGTTGTTCAAAGTCCTTGAGATATCAAATCACACTAATTTTAAGGGATAAATTTTCCAGCTATTCCCTTGCAAAAACTTGCAAAATATTCTATTCTTTCCAAGCTAAACAATCAGTAAATATGAGCATATATAGTGAGTGATTCAGAACTAAAAAACATGTTACCTATAAGCATTGAAGATGAGATGAAAAGTTCTTACATGGACTACGCGATGAGCGTGATTGTAAGTCGTGCAATTCCTGATGTCAGAGATGGTTTAAAACCAGTTCATAGACGTATTTTATTTTCTATGTACGAAGGCGGATATCATAGCTCGAAGCCGCATAGAAAATCAGCCAGAATTGTCGGTGATGTAATAGGTAAGTACCATCCTCATGGGGATGGAGCGGTTTATGATTCACTTGTCAGAATGGCACAAGATTTTTCTTTAAGAGTTCCTTTAGTCGATGGCCAAGGTAACTTTGGTTCGATGGATGGTGATTCAGCAGCGGCAATGAGATATACAGAATCACGTCTTACTAAAATTGCCCATACTCTCTTAGAAGATATTGATAAAGAAACAGTAGATTTCTTACCTAACTATGATGGCTCCGAGAGTGAACCTAAGGTTCTGCCTGCTATGTTCCCAAATCTTTTGGTAAATGGGACAGGAGGGATCGCCGTGGGGATGGCAACCAATATTCCCCCGCATAATCTTGGAGAAGTTATAGATGCGGCTTGTGCTTATGTTGATAATAACGATATAGAGCTAACAGAATTAATTTCTTATATAAAAGGGCCAGATTTTCCAACTGGTGGAACAATCTTAGGGAGCTCTGGCATTCAATCTGCCTATCTTACCGGCCGTGGAAGTATTTTATTCCGTGGTAAATGTGAAATCGAAAACAATAATGGAAGAGAAGCAATTATTGTTAAAGAAATGCCGTACATGGTAAATAAAGCAAAATTAGTTGAAAGAATTGCTGACTTAGTGCGTGAAAAGAAAATTGAGGGTATTAGTGATCTTAGAGATGAATCAAATAAAGATGGCGTTAGAGTAGTCGTTGAAGTAAAGAGGGACGCAGTAGCAGAAGTTGTCTTAAATCAGCTTTATTCTTATACTCAGCTTCAAACTAGTTTCGGGGTAATAATGTTAGCCCTCGATGAAGGAATGCCGAAAGTTATGAACTTGAAGGAAGTTATTGGTGCTTTTGTTCGCTTTAGAGAAATAGTAATTACTAGAAGGACTATATATTTACTTAATAAAGCGCGCGATAAAGCTCATATACTTTTGGGTGTCAGAATAGCAGTCAGTAATATTGACGAGGTAATAAGAATCATCCGTGGTGCATCAAACCCTTCTGTAGCAAAAGATCTTTTGATGGAAAAAGCATGGGATTGTGCAGCCATAATAAACTTGATAAAGCTTGTTGATGATAAGGCTAATATCAAAGATAACAGCACTATTCATCTCTCAGAAATTCAAGCTAAAGCGATTCTTGAAATGAGATTGCAACGTTTGACTGCAATGGAGAAAGATAAGATTGAAAACGATCTTAGTGATTTAACAAAAGAAATTACTGAGTACGTAGATATATTAAGTACCAGAAGTAAGCTTCTCTCAATCCTTAAATCTGAATTAATCAGAGTAAAAGAGGAATTTTCAACGCCGAGAAGGACAGATATTATTGAAGGGTCTTTTGACCAAGATATCGAAGATTTGATCCAAAAAGAAGATATGGTAGTAACGGTAACGCTAAGTGGCTATATTAAACGTGTACCGCTTGCTACATACCGAGCTCAAAAACGCGGTGGTAAAGGGAGATCTGGTCTGTCGATGCGTGATGAAGATATTACAACGCAGCTATTCATTGGTAACACTCATACACCATTATTATTTTTTACGGATCGTGGACAGGTATATAGTCTGAAGCTTTATAAATTACCATTAGGTAATCCTCAAAGTAAAGGGCGTCCGATAGTTAATATTCTTCCTCTGCAAGATAAAGAAACTATTACTAATGTTATGCCTATGCCTGAAAATCAGGAAGAGTGGGACAACATGCATATTATGTTTGCAACTGCAAAAGGTAACATTCGTAGAAATGATCTGTCTGATTTTAAAAAGATACAATCAAATGGCAAAATTGCTATTAGGATGGATGAAGATGATAGCCTTATTAACGTTAAATCATGCAGTGAAGATGATCACGTATTACTGGCAAGTAAACTAGGTAAAGCAATACGTTTTCCAGTAAATGCAGTCAGAGTATTTAAGAGTAGAACCTCTGATGGTGTGCGTGCTATGAGATTGGCATCAACGGATAAAGTAATATCAATGACAATTTTGCGTGGTACTAAGTCAACGGTAGAAGAGCGTGAGGCTTTCCTGTCTATACCTTTTGAGAAGCGTGTAGCTATTTCTTTGGGTGATCATGAATTTAATTCAGCTGATTTTGGCTTAGAGCTTTCAAAAGAGCAGATTATTGAGATGGCTTCTGCAGAAGAGTTTATTCTAACTGTAGCTGAGAACGGTTTTGGTAAAAGAACATCAGCTTATTATTATAGAATTACTAATCGTGGCGGAAGTGGGATTGTGAATATGGTTCTATCTGACAAGACTGGTAAAGTTGTTGCTTCTATGCCGGCGAATATGAAAGATGAACTTATGCTTATTACTAATAACGGTAAATTAATCAGGTGTAAACTTGATAGCGTTCGTGTTACTGGAAGGAGTACAAGTGGCGTTATATTATTTAAAACTGAGAAGGGCGAGATGGTCGTGTCGGCTTCTTTAATTGCTGAAACTTCTCCAGAAGAAAATGATGAAGGAGAGGATTTTGAGACGCTGACATAGTTAGCGTTGATAAAAATTCTGTAGCATAAGTTATAGGTATTTGACAAGCCGCGATAAAGTAAAGCCTATATACAATAAGTGGGGGTGAGGATTAATAACCAAGTACCAAGTAATTAATTTGGCTAGTCTCTTCGTCAGAAGTCTCTTTAGCTGAATTAGCAAGGGATTTTACTATATAAACTACTTAGGAAATCCATAAGAAAATGGTATAATTAGCGTATAAAGCTTATGGATTTTAAATTATGCCTATAGAAAATATT
>JAIOYD010000098.1 GCA_021741285.1 Rickettsiaceae bacterium
GTGCGCTTGATTCCCGTCAATCTGCGAAACTCTTCTTGGGCTTCACACTTTATTTGTTCAAACCTCATCTAATATCCTTGCTTTAAAAGCAACCAGTTTAATCAATCCCTGCGGTTATGCAAGAGGTCTATTATTAATTCTGCAATAACATGCAGAAGATTGCACGATTTAAATCTTAGTGGTTGGTGGCAAATAATTTTTATTATTGGTAGCATTTTTATATCTAAAATTATTAGTATAATAGTTTTTATAATTCTGCTTTTTCTAAAAGGAACGCCTGGCCCCAATAAATACGGCGAGCCTCCTGTAGATTAAGGAGCATACCTTGCTAGTCATTTACAGAGAAGGGCAGATTTTTATTTACAACTCCCCCGGTACAAAAATGTCTGAGCATATTGAGCGCTTATGCAAAAAGGGAATAAATGAAGTTATAAACTTCATTTGGGGGATTTTTAAACGACATCTAGAGAATCCTCTCTTCCCAGCAGGATACTACTTGTTCCTTAAAGCAACCTTCACTGTTTTCCTTGAAGGCTTACCAGTTTTTTTAACAACTTTAACTTGGTGAGCTACTCCAAAATGCTTGTCTAATAACTCAACCATTTGTCGATCGCGTACTGCACCACTTTTTCTTCCAGTTACAACACCAATCAGACTCTTATTGCCTCTTGTTGCTGTCGTAATAAGGTTGCAGCCCGCAGGACCTGTATACCCAGTCTTTAGGCCTTCAGACCCAGGGTATGTTGCCGTAACTCTATTATGCCCATTAATTGTCTTGCCTTTATAAATAAAACTGGTTTCACTAAAAAAAGCATAATATTGTGGAAAATCACGCTTAATGGCTATAGTTAACTTTGCCAAATCGACTGCAGTCGTTACTTGTTTTGGATCATGCCAACCAGAAGCATTGGTAAAATTAGTATTTTTCATTCCAAGTTGACGCGCTTTAAGGGTCATTAAGCGTGCAAACTTACTTTCAGAGCCATCTGCAAGATTTTCTGCAGCAACTCTAGATACGTCATTGGCAGACTTAATAATTATAGCCCTTATTGAATCTTTAACGCTTATTTTTTCCCCGGGCTGAACATATAATTTTAAGGGCAATGCTTGTGATGCGTGTTTAGATACATAGAACTTATCATTCATCCCTATTTTGCCTGATTCTAGAGCTTCAAAAAGCATGTACATAGTCATGACTTTAGTCAATGATGCTGGGTAGATTATTTCTTTTGAATTACTTGCATGAAGAATTTTACCAGTTTTACCATCCACGATTAAGCTTGTTTGTATAGGTAAAGAAACACGTTTTCTTGCTTTATTATTTTTGGTCGTCGTCGCCGCAGAAACATTTGTTACTAAAAATAATACCAATAAAAAAGAAGATAACTTCTTAAACATAAAAAACCTTATCAAAATTTCCCTAATTGAGGGTAGCATAAAAACGTTTGTAAAAACTCAACATATGGCAACATGGAGGATCATATTTTGCTTTATGTTGTTTTTCCCTCAAATTTTTTATTTAAATACAATAATAAAAGTAAACCAGGGATCGCCAAAAACACAGTCATTATAAAGTAATTATCCCAACCCATTACCTTCATAATTGAACCACCGAAACCTACTATAGTGTGACTAAACAACCCAGATAAACTACTGAGCAGTGCATATTGTGTTGCTGAAAACTGTTTGTTACACAAATAGCTTAAATATCCAACCAGTGCTGCATCTCCCATTCCAGAGGCCATATTTTCTATGCTTATTGCAATCATTAAAGCATTAGTATTATGCCCTTGGTGATGCAACCAGACAAAAGCTAAATTTGTTACTGCTTGTGCAACCCCACAAAATATCAAACCTTTGAGGCTACCATACCGATACATTATTACGCCACCAACATAAGCTCCGCAAATAGTTGCAATTAAGCCAAAAACTTTGGTGATTGCACCAATTTCTTTAAGTGTAAAACCCAGCTCCATATAAAACGGCATTGCAACGACGCCAAGCATAGCATCGCCAAGCTTATAAAATACTACCGCGAGCAAGATAACTAGTGCCACATCGCGCTTTAAAAAGTCAGCAAATGGATCAATTGTCATAAGACTCCAAGAAGAAATACTTAGTATATTAATGGCTTTTTGTGCGATTTTTGGTTCTTTTAAAGTCAGAATAAAAAATATTCCGATAAAATACAAAAAGCTGATACCTAAAAAAGCAATATTCCAACCATAATCTTCAGCAATAAAAAATGCACCAGCTACAGCTATTAATCCCCCTACTCTATATCCAAACACTGCATTTGCAGCAGCTACGGAAAGCTTTTCTTTTTCAATTGTATCAATTCTAAATGCATCGATTACTATATCCAGAGTTGCAGATGCCACACCGAGTGCAATAGTCAATACATAAATCATCCCAATAGATTTATTGGGATCTAGCTTACTGTATAAAAATATAATAACCGCTATTATACCCGATATTAAACACATCCAACTCTTACGCTTTCCTATATGATGAAGTATCGGCAATTTTAGATGATCTATTAAAGGAGACCAAAAAACCTTAAGAGAATAAAAAGCCCTTGCCGCAGCAAAAGATGTAATAATTGCAATATCTATATTTGCTCCTTTCATCCATGCTGCAATAGTAGAATATATAATAAAAAGTGGCATGCCACTTAAAATTCCTAAAATAAATATCTGGAACTGCTTATAATCAGTAAATAGCTTAAAAATATTTGATTGATACATAGACTAAAATGTAACCACGACTCTAAATGAAAGAATTAAACCTAGAGCATATCTATATTAAAGTCAAGTTCAGTAAATACCATCAGATGGGGGCCGCAATCTCATGATATGTTTTACAGACCAAATTAACTCGATTACTTCTGATTTCTTGTTTTAAGTACTTCCTGTAAGTCTTCAGTATTTGCTTCTTTTTTAGGAGTAAAAAGGTTGCCTTTTGCTGTAACGCTCATCTTTGCTGGCGCATAGTCTGTAGAGCTACGACCATATTTCGGCTTAGCAAGATAGAAAGAAAAACTTGAAGTTGCATCCACGTTAAAATCGTATAAATTGAATGTAGCAGCTCCTTGGCCGATGGAATACTTAGTTTTGAATGCTATAGAGGGCATAGTAAATATTCCTTTTGATAGCTCCACGCTAGCCTGCAAATCACTCACTTGAGTTTTATCTAGAAGAAGAGTTTTATTTAAGTCCTCGTTAAATGAATTAATATCATAATTTGGATCACCAAGTATTTGAATAAAGTTATCAATAGAAAAATTATTCAAAGTAGTATCTTTGGTTACAATATTTGACTTGGTATAAAGATTATATAATTGCTCATCCAATTTTTCACCATTTGTTGACCACATTCCACTTGCACTGATAACCCCACCAGAATTAATCACTTCTTTAGGCAGCAGTTTAGAGATCTGCTCTATCTGAGCTGAATTCAAAGCATATACAAAATTCAAAGTATATGGCTGAAGCAAAACACTACCAGCTGATTGCAAACGACCTCCAAATAAATCGGCATCAAACTTAGAAATATCAATCAAGTTCTTATCATTTCTTGCCAAGAAAATAACCTTACCGAGGCTAAAATCCCCTTGATATACCCGAGCCAGAGAAAACCGGATCACTATGTCTATTTTACTAAGATCAAAGTCATTCAATATCTTTTGTTTGAGTGCAAGCATCGCCGGAGCCGAAAGAAAATCAACTGCTACAGAACCATTATTTATATCAATCTTTACACTTGGTCTTATGCTCTGCGCTTCTAAAGTGATATTAGTATCTATCCAGTCAGTCCCATCTTTAATATATAATTGTTCCACAGATACTCTTCCCGGAGAAAGATCTAAAACGAAATTTACATTCTCATATAGTTTTTTATTTAATGTAATGTAGTCAAAAGTAATATCAAAGCTACTTATGGAGCTAATCTTTCTTATAGGAATAAACTTATTTAAATATGTTTCGTCTTGCATATCTTCCGATAAGTTACGCAGATATGCAAATGCTCTAGATAAAACTGGAAAACTATTTTCATCAATGTTTACCGAGGTAAACCTTATGCTAGCATTGGTTCTTGGCGAGTTGCCAATAAACTTAGATGAAACGCTTCCCATTACTTCTGTGTCAGGAGTTTTTATTAAAAAATTCTGAAGTGATATATCAACTGAACTAAATTTTATATCAGAGGACAAATCAAACGGGATAGGTTTATCTGTTCTGACCTCCTTACCGCCAAAAAATTCTACAAAATCATTTAAGTCTTTATGACTCAAAATAATTTTTCCATTAAAAAGGCTTCTGAAAGAATTCTGAGTTATGGCACCACTCAAGTTAAATTTTCCATCTTGATCCACTTGACCAGAAAAATCCTGAATAAAGAACTGGCCCTCTTCAATTTTTATTTTTAAATTTATATCGCTTAAAGAGTTGTTTTCGTCAATTTTGACTGCCTTTGCCACAAAACTTACATTTAAATTATTCTTGCTAAAATCAAGCCTATTATTAGCTCCAAATCTAACGGTACCTCCTATAGATTCGCCTGTTTTAGAGTTTAACCAATTAGCTAGATCTAGTTTACTAAATTCAATGTTTATATCTGAGGTAAATGCAGAATCCTTACTTAGCTTCATTTCACCTTTTCCTTGTAGTGAATCGGAACTAATAATAATCGACTCAATGCTCAATCCTTGTTTTATGGGCTTAATATCAAAATTAATTTTTACCTCCTCATTACTGTTCAGATACTGTCCTATATTGCCAAAATCAGGAATTAATTTTGCGATTTTACTTGATAAGTTAGTAGTTTTTAATTCTGCCTTCCCCTCTTCCAACAGACCATCTTTATAAGTCTCATTCAATTTAAAATTATAACTTGTATCTTGGACATCAATTTTAAATACTACATTATTATTTGCTGATTTTTCAAATGAACCATTAATACTTCCTATGTTATCGATAGACCCCTCAAAATTTGTCCCTTCATTTTCACTAGAAAAATTAAAATTATTAATTGTAAAAGGTATGTCATGATCTGATTCAACAAAGATAAGCTTGTTAACTTTAGCCTTCACTGAAAGAGCTTCTTTCAATATTAATTCAGAGATAAATTCGCCATGACTTAAAAAATTTACATCATCATTATTCAGGTGAATGACAGCTTCTCCGATTGTTAATTCACTAATTTTGGGGTTAAAACGAAATAAAGACCCCAGTAAAAATTCAATTTTTATATCTTTAAGAGCAATTTTGCCCTCTTGCTTAATCTCATCAATCACAAGATAAGGTATTGGGAATTTTATAATTCTAAAATTGTTTGCTTGAAGAGTAGCAACATCTATTCTGGTGCTTTTAACAAATTCTTGGTATATTTTTGTAAAATCGGTAAATGCTATTGATGCACTTACCACCCCCGTTATTATTAGGGCAATAATCACCGATCTGATAAATAGTTTTTTCATACTACATTAAATCTAATTTATGAAGATAGAATAAGAATAATAGTTTTTTAGAAATATATCAATCAAAGAGCAAGAAATGAAAGAAGATGATAGATTAATTTTAGTTGGTGTAATATCAGCAGCTCACGGAATAAAAGGAGATGTTCTAGTTAAATCATTTACTGACCCCAAAGAAAATATCTTGGCTCTTGATATTTTGGACGAAAATGCTGCTCCAATTAAATTAAAAAAAGTAAGAGTAAATTCTAACGGAACAATAGTATGTAGGTTCGCTGGAAGCAACGACCGTAACGCCTCTGAAGCATTATCTGGGACAAAATTATTTTGTCTACGTGATACTCTTCCCGCTCCTCAAGAAGATGAGTATTATATAAGCGACCTACGAAGATTTTTTGTAGTAAATGAAAAGGGTAAAAAGATTGGCATCATTATAGATGTTGCTAATTTCGGTGCAGGTGACATCATAGAAATAAGATTTAATAACGATACAGAAGAAATGTTTCCATTCACAAAGGAGTTTTTTCCGGAAATTGGCAAGGATTATGTGGTTTTCAAAAACACAAACGTAGTACAAAACAAGTCACCCTGAATTTTTATAAGAATAACTTCTTAGTCTCTGCGTCAAAATTCTAAATTTCTGACGTAATTTCAGGAATTTTTAAAATAAATGGTCGCTTCTTTAT
>JAIOYD010000099.1 GCA_021741285.1 Rickettsiaceae bacterium
GTGCGCTTGATTCCCGTCAATCTGCGAAACTCTTCTTGGGCTTCACACTTTATTTGTTCAAACCTCATCTAATATCCTTGCTTTAAAAGCAACCAGTTTAATCAATCCCTGCGGTTATGCAAGAGGTCTATTGAATAAATCCTTAGATTTCTTTACATCTTCAAGAAAATTTTCCATACCTTTGACAATATTTTCTAGTCCGCTTTCGAGAGATTCTTTTATCACTACAGGATTACTAAATGCAAAATTTGTTGGAGAGACGGCATCAATAAATTGCCTAGCAGAGAATTGGATGTATCTTTTACTATCTTCATCAAGATCATATTGATCAACACCTTTCTGTATCCAATCTGAAGTAATTAAATAATACTGCTTTATAAAATCAAAATAGATATTTTGATTCCACTCGGGGTTTTGGAATCTTCTATCAATCAGCTTTTCTTCAGTAGCAGGTTTATCTTTTTTTTTGCCAATAAATTTGCTAACTGAATCAGCAATTAGTTTTTGAAAATTCTGTACATATTCTAGATTTAAATCAGTAAATTTCTCTGGATGTTCAATAATTTGTTCAAATACTTTAGAAGTGGCTTCCTGATATTTTTCATTAATGGAGTACTTTAAAGGAGCTGCAAAATTCTTATTATTTAAAATATGAGTAAGAATTTCTTGATAATAAACTCCAGCTTTTTGACAATTCTCTAAGAACTCATCACTAGTTATTTTATGCATAGATTAAATTTAACTCCTTCTGGAATAACCAAACTATCAATCTTAATTTTTTATTGTGATAACCTATATTTTCTAAAAAGATACACATAGTAAATCAATAAACTGAACAATACAAAACAAATAGAAATTAGAAAACCATTTTCACCTAATGTATCTTCAGCAGTATCGATCGTTATATAACCACAATAATATCCCGAGCAACATCCTAATAAGTATAACGAGATAGACAAAACGAGATTAATTTCATCAAATTTCTTGGTTATCACCAACAAATTACCTACAGCAATTATTGAAATCAGTAAACCAAATACAAACCAACCAATCAACCCTAAAATTTTATGCTCTGCCCAATATTTCATTGTAACAAACAAACTAAATGATAACCCTATACAGCAAATATTCACCATATGAATATTTACTTTTTTTATGTATAATAGCAGTAAACTAACAATAAAAACTATCAATGCGAGCATATAATGCTGAATACTACTATCTACAATAGTAAATAATTGATCTGTAATTGAGTAAATATCATATCCATCAATTACGACCATAAGTATATAAAACAAAGAAAATCCACAAATGATTTCTAGTTCCATATTTCTTACCACACCAGAAAAATTATAATCGGTTGTTTTTATTTTTTTCTTAAAAATGGGATAACTAAGATTAATTAAAACAAGAGCTCCTGTCAAAATTACGTTAGCTATTACTAAGCCTTTTAACCCCTGGCTTGTGATAATAAAAAATTTAATATCATTGAGAAAAATAGATATGCTACTAGCCAAGCAAGTACAAATGAGTTTAAATTCACTACCAAGACTAGTGTCACAAAGAATATATAAAAAAATCGTACTACCTACTACCGTATAACTTGCAGAATACAAAGAAAAATAAAAGAAGTTTGTTTGACTGCTAATATCACCTGAGCTAATCACAATAATACTAAGAAAATACAAAACAGCTCCTAGTATCATACCTACCTTCAAAGAAATGACTGTAGAAAACATGAGTAAAAAAATTGCCGCCGCGACATATCCTAAGATCTTATAGTATTCTATTTGGTCATATTCGGTAAAAGATATCTCGTAATTACTCAGCTGTGATGTTAAAAATGTTTCATTTGTAGCGAGTATCACAAAATATACAACAACACAGGAAAAGTAAGTAAAAAAAGCAGGCATCCTATTGTTCTTTGTCATAAATATTGTTTGCTAATCACCTATTGTTGGTATATAAATTTTACTAGTCAAAGGCAACAGATTTGCATCGTCTCCAATTAAGTAGGAAAAATATTTAGTTGCAACTAATGAGCGTAAATCTAATAGCAGAATAAATAAAGCGAATGAATATGATTAATATGTAATTTCTCGTTTTACGATGTATGTTTGCCTGACTTTACAAGTAAATAAATATATTTATATGAGAAAGTATGAGCAAAAAAATAATAGTCGACGCAAACTTCCTGTCAGAAACACGGGTGGTTTTGCTGGACAAAAACAACAATATTGAGAATTTAGAATTTAGTTCTACTAATAAAAAACAAATTAAAGGAAATATCTATCTAGCAAAAATAACAAGAATAGAGCCCTCTCTTCAAGCAGCTTTCGTCGATTATGGCAACGAAAAAGGTGCATTTTTGCCCTTTAGCGAGATACATCCAGACTACTATCAAACTTTATCTACCGATAAAAAAATTAATACTCTAGCTGGTAATGAGTTAAGTTCTGCAGAGATTACGTCAGAAGATTTGGCCGAAAAAAGTGCTAACACAAAATTCCATGAACTAATTGATAGTGATGATGTTGATATCAGTACTATTGAGAAAATGATTGATGAAAAACTTCAATCAGATTTTAATATCGATGCTGAAGATGATGAAATTGAGAGTATTTCTAGAGATAATGAAGAATCTCAACATAGACATTACAAAATTCAAGAAGTACTAAAGAAAGGGCAAATATTACTTATCCAAGCGACAAAAGAAGAGCGTGGCAATAAAGGTGCGTCAATGACAACTTTTATCTCTCTTGCTGGTAAATATTGTGTTCTAATGCCTAACAAACCCTCGCAAAATGGTATTTCAAGAAAAATCTCTAATGCGGAGGAGCGGAAAAGATTAAAAAAGATTATAAATGATTTAGTTTCAAAAACAGAGAATAAATCTTTTAGTGTTATCGCTAGAACAGCTGGCGCAGGTCATACCACTTTAGAAATAAAGAAAGATTATGATTATTTAGCCAAACTATGGAACAAAATTCGCGAGACAACTCTACAGTCACAAGCTCCCTGCTTTATTCATCAAGAGGATGGAATAATTCTGAAAACCATCCGCGATATGTTTGATCGCAATGTAAAAGAAATTATTGTTCAAGGAAAACAAGCCTATACTTCTTGTATAAAATTCATGAACGACATTCTTCCTCATGAAGTAAAAAGTGTAAAAGAGTATAAAAGTAAGACTCCTATATTTACCAAATTTGGTATAGAAGATCAATTAATAAAGCTTTATCAGCCAGTAGTTTATTTGCCATCCGGGGGTTACATAGTAATAAATCCAACAGAAGCTTTAGTTTCAATTGACGTTAATTCTGGCAAATCCACTAGTGAACGTAATGTAGAAGAAATGGCACTAAAGACTAACCTTGAAGCTGCAAAAGAGATTTCTCGGCAAGCAAGGCTTAGAGATCTCTCTGGTTTGTTAATAATTGACTTTATTGACTTAAATGAAAATAAAAATAAGAAAATCTTAGAACGATCACTCTGGGAGTACTTTAGTAAAGATAAAGCCAGAATCCAAACATCTCACATCAGCTCTTTTGGTCTACTAGAAATGTCCAGACAGCGTTTGAGGCCATCATTTTTAGAAATGAACTCTAACATATGTTCTCATTGTAGTGGAAAAGGTGTAGTCAGAGCAGATGAATCAAATGCTATGCTGATACTTAGAACTATCGAGAACGAAATTTTTAATAGCTCTTATGATATGGTAAACGTTTTTGGCATTGCATCATCAGTTATTTATTTGTTAAATAATAAGCGTGCTGAAATTTCTTTTGTTGAAAATAAATATAATATCAAACTGAATTTCTGTATCGACAAAGATGCAACATCTGACAGTTACTCAATAGAAAAGATAAAGCTTTCAGATAAATATAAATCTTTAGAATTAGATGATACACCTGTTCTACAAGATACATCAGAAATTTACAATGAATTCTTTGATAACAGCAAGCATACACAAAATAAGACTAAACAGAAAATAGAAAGAATTACGAATGTTTCTACCAACACTAAAACTGAAGCAAAAGCAGAAGGCATAGAAATAGCAAGCGAAGATCAGCCTGACGCTCAAGAAAGAAGTGCAACAAAAAAACGTAGGCAAAATCGTAATAGAAAAAGAATTGCTAAAAAATCAAATACACAAAGCGCAAATAACAATAGCACGGCGGTTTCAACATCAGAACTACCTAGTGATAACGGTAGTCCTGTAATTAAAGATTCGGTTGAAAAAACTGTAAGTTAATATAAATAGCAGGAATAAGATGCAAATTTTTCATTCTATTCTAGTAGTTGCTACACTATTCCTGCTGATCTCTTGCGGCTTCAAGCCAATTTATAAAACAACAAATAACAAGACTTATGAATTTTTGCAAGAAATAGAGCTAACTCAACCATCTACAATAGAAGGGGCTGAATTTTATAATCAACTTAAGAATATTATCCCGCCTTCTCTACCAGCAAAGTATATTTTAGAAACCAAGTTAAATTTTTCTCAAGATTTTAGTATAATAGAGAAAAACTCAGATGCGCTTAGAGAGATCATTACATTAAAAGTTTCTTATATACTAAAAGAAAAGATAAATGATAAAATTATTACCGCAGGGAAATTCATACGATTATCCTCTTATAATACAAGCTTTTCTACATATACAAATTTAACTCAAAATCAACAATCTCTTATGCATTTAGCAATAATATCAGCCGAAGAAGTTAGAAATAGAATTATTCTTTATATTGAAAATAGTCAAAAATGAAATTCTTAACAACTGCATTAGCTCAGCTAATTCGCCAAATTGAAAGTGGAGAAATTAAAGCACTAGTAATGCATGGGCCAAACCAGGGTTTTATTTCTTCTTCTTTAGATCTGATAGAAAAGAAACTCTCATTAGCCGTATCGAATTATTCTGCAAAAGACCTCTCTCCGAGTAAGCTAGCGATGATAGCAAACAGCAAAAACTTTTTTGCTCAAAAGGAAATTATTAAAATTACCAACATCTCCAATACTATCACCAAGGAAATGAAAGAACTCTTATCTGCAGGTGATTTTTACCACTTCGTGTGCTTTATTGCCCACGATCCGCTACCTACAAGCGGTTTGCGTAAGTTTTTTGAAGAACAAAAGCATTTGGCAATCCTAGCTTGTTATTTCGACAATGAGCAAACCATAGCAAAGCTTATTCTAGAACAATGCAGAAATAGACAAAAACAAATCGATGAAGACGCCCTATTCTATCTTAAGTCCCATTTAAAAGGTGACCATCAAATAATAAAATCTGAACTAGAGAAACTTTTTCATTATACACATGATAAAGTAACTATTACCAAAGAAGATATACTTCTATCTTTAAGTCAGGATTTTATAGCTAGCGGCGATGATATGTGTATGTATTTCAGTAAAAAAGAGCCTTTAAAACTCCTGAAAGAAATTAATAAACTAAAACACCAAGGGATCAATGAGGTGCTCATGATTAGAGCCTTACTAAGATATTTTTTCAATGTGTACGCAGTAACATCAAGAGTTGAAGATGGTGAAAATATAGACAAAGCTATTAAATCGCTATCTCCTCCCATTTTTTTTAAATATGTTGATGACTTTAAACAAGTAGTACGTCTATACAGCTCAATTGATGCTATTAGGTATATAAACACTCTCCAAAACGCTGAGATTAATTATAAACAAAACTCTAGTGGCTTTGATTTATTCTCTGTTTATGCAATATTACAAGAAGAAAGCAGTTTATAAAATAGAACACCCTTATTAGCCTTTATAGTTAATAGATATGAGCTTACATTCGTCGTTGCTCGTCACTCGCCTATTATCGATAGGCTTCGTATCCTTTGCGCCTGGCCTCAAATTCTTCTGAATTAGCTATAGCTTAAATTACTATTTAGTATCTACCCAAGAAATATTTCCATCTTTTCTATAATAAACAACATTAGACCTCTTGCATAACCTCTTTAAAGCTCGAAATTATAAATTCCGGCAATTAAGTTGAATCTTAAACCGAACCGTTTTCTTCTATTTCTGTAACGATCGGCGATAATTTTAAATCTTTTAACCATACCAATT
>JAIOYD010000100.1 GCA_021741285.1 Rickettsiaceae bacterium
TAACACGCAATTGGTTTAGAGTTTTTGGGTATGGGTTAAGTTGGACTGACCAACCAAGATTTAGTCATAGAATGGGCTTAAAAGGATTTAAGTTTTTAGGATTGTATTTTGATTTATTAAAACCTTTTAACACAAAAGAGAAATGAAACAGAGCAGTATTGATTGGTTGTACAACAACCTAAAGTCACACTTTGAGCACGATGGTGATTTACTTGAGGCTGTTAAAATGAGCTTTGAACAAGCCAAAGCAATGGAGAAGAAGCATATAATAGAAGCTTTTGAATTATGGATAACGGGTAGTGGAGAAAAATACTACAACGAAACCTTTAACACAGAAGAGTGCTACCACAAGGGTAAATACACCTACAACAAAGAAACTTTCGAATGTCATAAGTGTGGCTTGATAGTTCCGAATGAATATAGATTTAACTCCAAAGAGAAATAATAAAACAGTCAGGTGGCGGATTGGGTAGACGCTAAAACGGTAATAGTCACGTAGATTACCATAGCTTAAAACGTGCGAACAGGTTCGATTCCTGTCCTGACTACAAGCCTTTAACACAAAATAGAAATGAGAACTCCGCCCGCTTATAGCGCATTAGGTTTCAGCAAGCGGCAAGCTACCGCCCTGATTAACGGAGTCTTTTTTCTTTAACACAAAAGAGAAATGAAGAAGGTGTTTAAATTTTTAAAGAAGGTTTTTACCAACCATTGGTGTGATAGCTGCGGTTTTACTAAGGATGATGTTTATGTGACTGAATTCTATGCAGAGGCAGGACACATTGAGTGTAAAAAATGCTATAATAAACGAAACCTTTAACACCAAAGAGAAATGAAAAACATCGAATGGAATGTATACACAAGTAAAAAACTACTTGGACTTGGGCTTATAATAGATACCTATCCGCCAATAGCAGACAAAGAGAAATGGTTTCAAGTAGAATTAAAATTGCTGTTTGTTGGTGGGTGGATTGTTGTTTATAAAGAATAATTCTAACACCAAAGAGAAATGAATACAATTCTAGTAGGATTTCTAACCATTGCCGCATTTATAGCAATTATAGCACTTACAGGCAAGTACATTGGTTCACACCTACCAGGAGTAAAACACTATAAGGTACAAAATGATTACTTTGTAAATGGGCTTACTGTTTGGACTCTGCTTGGATTTATAGTATTTGTTTCGTATCTTGTAGGAGAAATAGTAACACCGAATTAAGTGCCAAAATATCTTAAAACCGCATTTGTAAGAGAACTAGAACAGCAGGTTAGAAGAGGTGAACTTTCACACACCCGAATGCTTGAATTAATCCAAGATGAGGTAATTAAAAATTATAATAAAAAATGATAGGAGGAGTACAAAAAAAGATATTACTAACTCAAGATGAGAATGGTAATCTAAGGATGGACGATGAAATGGGTAAACTACTATTTGGTGATCCTAACCCCATTAAAAACTACAAGCTAGTTCGTGAATCAGATGGATTAACTAAACACGGTCAAACAGCAGGGTGGATTGAGTGGAAGAAAAAAGATAAGACATTTAAGAAATTACATGATAAACCAGCTGTTGGTAGATCATTTATATTAGATCCAAATCGAATGAGCTTTACCTGGTGTACATCTACTGTTACAGAGGTGTTGGAGGAGCGAGAGGGTTATTGTAAATTCAAGACACAAAACAGTGATTACGAACTATGGAAACTAAACGCAAACGATTAACTCGAGAACAGAAAAAAGACAAAGCAATTATTGATCTAATCAATCAAATGTTTATTATTGCTGGTCACAATGTTACCTATGATGACATCAAAGATCGCAAGGACGACTGGTTCACCCAGTGGACTATGACTACCAAGCAGAACGATGAATGGAAAGCGTGGGGTGAAGATTATTTACGTAAGAATCTCAAATATACTAGGAAACTAGCCGAACGTGAAATGGGAATGGTAAGCCTGATGTGGGGATTAAAATTTAGTGATTGGAAATGAAAATTTGGAGCCCCGAGAGGGGTTTCGTATATTTACCCAAATAAAGGAAATAAAGGTTATGATTAAGAAAAAGTTTTGGATTTATGTTTATTCAACATTCAGCCATCGATTGACAGGTAAATACAAAATTGGTTCCCACTATGGGTATAATGCCGATTTTCGTATCTCACAGCAGGATAGTACTTCTAATCCTGAAATGTTAGAACCTGAAATGAAGATGAATGTTACTGATTTGGTTATTAAAATATCAGGAAAAAATAGTTCGGTAGAACGTAAAATTGAAGTATTACGTCAAATAGAACAAGAGATTCGTGATTATTTAGTTCATAATAGGAAATTTAAAGTACGTAAAGATAAAAATCGAGAATGGGTTACTACATTTGGTATGGCCCCTATTTTTGAGTCTATAAATTTTGTATTTGATAATTATAAATGTATCCCTAAAAAAAATAAGATATTATCCCCAGAGGGAAAATACAGATGGCAAGAAGAAGAAGTTGTAATTCCTGCTCTAAAACATTTTTTATTAAATTCTAGGGGAAATTCAATTGTGTATTGTGGGGGAGGTAAAACCATGATGTCTTATTGGGTTATTCGTCGTTTAGCTAAAAAACATAACTTAGTAGTTATTGCCCTTCCTAATTTAGGACTTGTTGCTCAAACTAAAGAAGAAATTCGTCAACAACAAGAAGCCAGAGGTGAGGGATTTAATTATATTTGCATTTGTTCTGAAAAAGATAGTAGTAACAAATTAATAGAAAACACTACTGACTCTCGACATATTAAAGAATGGTTAGAATCTACAAATAATTCTGATGAATTACGCATCATATTTACTACATACCAATCAGGCCCTGTTTTGGGAGAAGCTATGGGTGAACTAAAACAAAATATTGATATGATTGTGTTTGATGAATCTCATCGTGCTACTGGTCGTAAAGGGGCTTTATTTACTTATTTATTAGAAGATGAAAATATTAAAGCAGATAAAAGGTGGTTTATTACTGCTACCCCTAAATTTAATAAAACCCAACGCCCAGAAGCCTTTGGATTTGATAATAAAGAAATTTATGGTGAAAATATTTCTACTATTAGTTACCGTACTTTAGTAAAATACAACATGGTTACCCCCTATAAGTTATCTGGGGTGTCAGTAACAAAAGAAGAAATTAAACAATTTATTAATGATAATACATGGTTAAAAGTTAATGATTTAGAAGAAGAATCTCAATCTAGATTTATTGCCTCTATTATTGCTCTTCATAAAGCCTATCAAAATAATAAAGTAACTCGTGTTATTTCATATCATAGAATAAATGTATATGCTGAAAGATTTGAGCAAGCTATATCTAAATTAAAATCTAATCCCAAATTCCCTGCTTTTGTTGATTTAGAAGTTTATCAGTGTATAGGAGGAGATGCTCAAGGAAATAGAAAAAAACTAGATGCTGCTTCAAAAGCTAGTAAAGCATTAATTACTAATTCACGTGTATTGACTGAAGGTATTAATGTACCCGCTATTGATGGAGTTATTTTTGTTGATCCTCGCCGTAGTTTAGTTGATATTAATCAGGCAATTGGACGTGTAGTTCGTTTATTACCTGGAAAAGAATATGGAAGAGTTATCCTCCCAGCAATAGTAGATAATGATGGAGATTTTGAAGACGAAACATATAATTATCTTGCTTCAGCTTTATGGTTTGTTTCAGAAATGGATGAATTGCTTAAAGCTGAGATTAGCTATAGAAAATCTACTCCTAATAAACCTGCTCCTATAGTTACTTCTAATGTAGAAAAAGTAATTGAGTTTGATACACAAGATTTTATTGAAGTTAACTTAAATCAAATGTATGATTCTATAATGCTTAAAGCAGCTAACTGGAAGAATAAAAAACGAGATTGGTCTGATGAAGAACTAATTGAATATTTTTCTGAATGTAAAGATCGAAGAGAATGTTATCGTTTCGATACCTCAGCAGCCCTAACTTATGAAAATCGTGGTTTGATGGAATTACGTTGGCCTATTGTTCACACTCATGTAAGAAAATCTGATAGTTACTATGAAGATCTATTTAGAGAGTGTAATAATTTTAAAGAAGCACGTCAAAAGGCTAAAGATAATGGGAATCTTAATGATTATAATGTTGCTCGTAAAAGAGGTATTTTAAAAAAGCTAGGTATTGAAACTAAATCCTTAAAAGTAGCCTCTTATGAAGAACAATTTTTAGTTAGTTTGATTAAAAATAATCCTGGTAAAATGACTTATGATAAACTTTCTAAATTAGTTAATAAAAGTTTTTGCCACACTGTTAGAACAAAAGGTTGGGGTAAAAAGTATAATATAGGATCAGCTAAAGATCGTCAAATTAACCAATACGATTTAGATAATAATCTTATTAGAACATGGGAAGCTTTACGTTTCATTAGAAAAGAACTAAATATTGACACGTCAGATATTGCAACTGTGTGTAATGGAAAGCAAAAAACTTCTCGTGGTTTTATTTGGAAATATGCTGATGATGATAACAATAACTTTAAATTAAATAAACAATGACACTACTCGAACTTAAAATGGCAATTGAGGAACTGCCAATTGAATTCCTCACACACGAACTCGAAATCATCAAAATGGAAGATGAAAGTAGCTCAACCTATAAATTTGGTGGATTTATTGAAGGCCGAGATGAATATGATAATCTGGATGGAACACTATTGTTTTTATTTGAAGAAGTAGAATAAATAAAATATTTGGAACCCCGAAAGGGGTTTCGTATATTTACCCAAATAAAGGAAACAAAATGACAGAGGAAACATTTACCGAATTGAATTTTGAAAAAAATGTAGTAACAATGGAAGAATCGGGTAACGATAAAGACTTCTACTACTACAGCCTTGATATTGGTGATATTTGTATTATTTCAAATGCTGATGATGAAGCAGCTAAAAATGGTTGGGAAGCTTATATCTTTGATTCTCTAACTATGCGAGTTAAAGGTTCAGGCGATCTAAGAGATTTGGTTCGTATTATTGATAATAACACCAATGGTTAAGAAAAAACAATTAGCAGAAAAGTGGGTTGTAGTTGATTCAGACGATCACATTTTTTATTACCCTAATTTTACAACTGCGCTAAAACATCCAGGTAGTAGAGTAAGTATAATGACAGAAGAGTATTATACAACAGCTTACAAAGAAATAAATAAAAAATGAAAAGAATCATTTCACTTTGGATAATAATTATTATTCAACTAATGATATTCCTTTAATTATGAAGATATTATTAGAAAACGATAAAGGATACGTTATAGTAGACGATTCTACAAGTAGAATACTTTCCGTTATAGTTCACAATGCAGTTGAAGGTAAACGCGATTTTGTTAACCTGGCTAGCTTTAAAAACAACACAGACGGAACTCAAACCGCAACTCGCTTTTGTGCTAACCACCAACGTGATTTAGATTGGAATGAGGAAGAAACAAATAAGCGAATGGATATTATCGGTCAAAACGGAAATACTGGAGAGCATTACGAACTATTAGATGAACAACCCCAATCAAATTAGAATTATGGAATGGTTAAAAGCAGGATTTCTTATTTTATTTGCACTATTTTTTTTAGCAAATATTTTTCATCACTTTAGTTGGGACTTAGGATAATGGACGAGAATAAATGGCATAACAGAATTATGCACCTAACCTCTTTTAGTTTAGGAATCATCGTAGCAGCCTTAGCTATATCAAAAGGATTATTCAATCTAATGTTATATGTGATAATTGGGAGTATAGTAGTACTGCTGTTTTCATTTGTATACAATTACATACGGGGAATAGATTACATGAAAGAAAACCACCCCGACTATAAGGGTGAAGATATATTTGGGCAAGACGATAACGTGGGGGAGAAATAATAATCCAGCTAATAATAATACGTGGTGGAAGAATTAAATAAGGGAGATATAGCATACGCGGTGAAACGATTCCTGAACGACGCACACGATTATGCTGAACACAACGAGTACACGGAGATCAAACGCGTGATGGCCACATTTATGGATTACGTAGAGGAATTGTAGTAGTGCGCGTTTAGAG
>JAIOYD010000101.1 GCA_021741285.1 Rickettsiaceae bacterium
TATATAAGGATTTCCATCCACTGGAAGGTTTTCTCTATCAATTACGTTAAATTTTATTCCACATACCAACCAAAGTAGATAAATAAATATATACGAAAAAAGCTCCGCTACTTTGTACCGCGAACTGAAAGACACATTTGATAATTGCATTGGTGCCCAAAATAGGATAAAAAACAATACCAATATTATGCTAATTATTGTATAAAAAGTAAGTACTCTAGATCGCCAAAACATATATAATGCTAAAAAGTTTAATTGGCTGACTATATAGTATTTTTACAATTGGTAAAACTATAAATTTCTTTACAGACAATTATTTTTTTTGGTATTTTTTAAAGAGATTTTATGACAAAAATTGCAGTTTCCGGAGTTCAGTCTACAGGTAAGCTTCACCTTGGTAACTATCTTGGCTCAATTAAAAACTGGGTACATATGCAAGAAAATTTCGAATGCTATTTTTTTCTTGCTGATTTACATTCAATCACAATAGATCAAGATCCAGCAGAACTACGACAAAATGTCTTAAATTCTGCAGCTACTTACCTTGCTTGCGGTCTGGATCCAAACAAATCAGCACTATTTTTACAATCAGCTGTTAAAGAACATTGCGAGCTAGCATGGATTTTAAACTGCGTGACCCCAATTGGCTGGCTCAACCGCATGACCCAATTTAAAGATAAAGCCGGCAGCAAACAAGATCATGCTAACACGGGATTATTCACATACCCAGTCCTCATGGCCGCTGATATTCTGCTTTATAACGCCGATGTGGTACCAGTTGGAGATGACCAAAAACAGCATCTAGAACTTGCTAGGGATATTGCTGCAGTAATCAATCGCAAGTTTCAAAAAGAAATATTTAAGATTCCAACTCCTCTTATTCAAGGTATTGCGACAAGAGTTATGAGTTTGAAAGATGGCACTAAAAAAATGAGCAAATCAGATGCCAGTGATGCTTCACGAATAAATATAACTGATAGCTTGGAAACTATTTTTACAAAAGTCAAAAAATCAAAAACGGATAGTATTGAAAAAATCACTTATGATCAAAAAAATAGACCAGAAGTTACCAATTTAATTAATATATTTGTCGCTTTGTCAGGCTATAGCATCGAAACAATATTAACTAGCTATCAACATAAAGGTTTTTCTGATTTTAAATTAGACTTAGCTGAGCTAATTATCACTCATCTAAAGCCAATAAATAACGAATATTCTAGGATAATTAAAGATGAGAATTATATACATAATTCTCTAAAAATTGGATCAGAAAAGGCTCATAAAGTAGCATCCAATACCCGTGACACTGTGCTCAAAAATTTTGGATTATTGTAAATATAACTTTTGGCAAAGAGATTAATTTACATTATTTGATACTGACTTATATTGGCCGTTTTCTTTATTGATAATGTCATACTTACGTTGAGCAATGGAGTCGACAAAGCCAATAGACCCTGAGGCACCAGAGAAGGGTTCTGCCGAATTTAGCTGTTCAATAAATTTAGTTTTACTATAGCTCGTTCCAATAGAATTTCCTACTAGCCTGCCCGCGTCATAAGCAAGCGTGTGAATGAATGAAATGTGCTTAATACCAAGTTGCGTTGAGCGCGCTGGCAAGTCAAAATTTACCATGTTTAGCGAGCCAGTAAATGTTGTTGTAACTGACTCTGCAAGATCTAGATCAATTCTGCTATCTCCAGCAATAATTGCCTTTTTATCTAAACTAAATTTCTGAGCATATTTGAAAAGTGTCTCAAGTGTAGACTGATCGTCTGCAAGTAAAATTACAGGCCTGGTAAAATTATAATCATTTTCATTTAAAGTGTCGACAGCATCTGAGACCGAACGCAAAGATTTTTCTAAATCTTCTGGGGTAGTGCCGTAGAACTCAAGTCTAGCAAGAGTGCCACCTTTTGAAGTAATCATATCTTTGAGGACTTTGCTTATCGTGTGTGAATACCTACCTGCAGGAAGTAATGTAATATAATTTTTGTGCTTTTTCTCTAGAAAATAATTTGTAATTTGTTCTAGCTGCCTCATTGGCGCGTGGCCAAATACATAGGTTTGCTTGTCTGCCAAAACAGGGTTGTTTGAAAGCGATATAATAATCGTTCCTTTACCTTTAACTTTTTCTGCTACTGCTTTTGTTTCTTCTGAATAAACTGGTCCAATGATTATATCAACTCCGTCTTCAAGGATTTTATCTAGAGATTTACTTAAAGTTTCTGGATTGGCAGAATCATATGTTGTAACACGAATCTTTGTTTTTGCTCCATCAGCGAGGCCAAGTTTAATCATTTGGGCATATTCTTTTCCAAGAGCGGCTTCCGTGCCAGACAAAGGCAAGACGATAGCTACATCTACGCCTTTTTGGTCTGCCGGGTTTTTTCTTTCCGAAGATTGTTTGGTTTGACTACAAGAGCTAATCGAAACTATGCAAGCAAAAGAAATGATGAATTTTAAGATTTTTTGTTTTATATTACTCATAAATAATTTTCCAAATACTATGAAACGGGTTCTTTAGTGAATTTAAAACCAGGCCTATATATTGTTTCTACTCCGATTGGGAACCTAAATGACATAACTTTGCGCGCATTAGATGTGCTAAAAAGTTCTGACATCATTTTTTGTGAAGATACCAGAGTATCAAATAAATTGCTAGTGAAACATCAGATAAAGGCGTCATTAAAAGTTTACAATGACAATAGTGATCTCTCATCAAGAAATAACATAAAGAAGCTCATTGTAGAGGGAAAAATAATTAGTCTCATTTCAGATGCTGGGACACCATTGATTTCAGATCCTGGATATAAACTTGTTAGAGACCTAAAGAGTTGCGGTTTATTTGTGGATATTATTCCTGGCCCTTGTGCCGCAATCGCCGCTCTTACTTTATCAGGACTACCTACAGATAAATTTTATTTTGCTGGTTTTCTACCCAAAACTAGAGAAGGAAAATTAAAGATGTTTAATTCCTTATCGAGAATGAATTGCACTCTTATTTTTTATGAAACTTCTCTAAGATTAGTCCATACTTTGGAGATAGCTCTGGAAATATTGGGTAATAGGCAAGCTAATGTAGCAAGAGAACTTACAAAGCTATATCAAGAATCTAATACTGCAAAATTATCAGAATTAATTAATCACTATAAATTGTCTCCTCCAAAAGGAGAATTAGTTTTTAGTATACAAGGCGAAGAGTGTTTGGCAATATCAATTGATAAATTACGTGAGAATATATCTAGTTTGATTGCACAAGGGCTAAGCGCAAAATCAGTATCAGATAAAATGTTTGCTCAGTATAGCGAATGCTTTAGTCGCAAAGATATATATAAAATTACCAATGAAATTAAAAGCGGATTTTGATAGAGTTTCTTAATCATTATATACTATAGGAACGCATGCAACGCTATACCAATGGTTTGTATTTTATCTCTATAAAATTGCCCATGCATTGATCTACCAGAATAAAACTCTAGCATAACTTGCAACTTATTACTAATAAGAGCGGAGTTTTCAATTTGAACACCTGTTTTTACCGAAACCCCAGGAAACCATGATCCATTCTGGTCAGCTTTCACATCTATTCCAGATACAGGCCTTAACCTTCCATCCATAAATGTATAAGCGGAATAATATTCAGCTCCTATTTGTATTTTTAGAGGCTTTATATAGCTAGGTTCTTTGTGCACTAAATAACCTCCTCCTCCATATATTCGAAAAGCGTTGATATTATAAGATAAAATTAAATCTATACCTTCATAGCTTAAATTAATTCGTTTAGTCTTTTTCCCCTCAGGTGTTAACATAAATTCATCACCTAAGTGAGTACTTATATGGTAAGGACGCAATAAAGTTGTCACCGCCCCTGAGCGATAAGAAATAGGTACACCCACGAAATAATCTGCATTTATTAAGGCGCTGGGATTTCGACCAATATCCATTAGCCCAAATAAACCAGCTTGCATGCTTAATTCCCATTCTTGATCCTTATCTTTATCAGTTATCCGATAAAGAGAAAAACTAGCACCGAAGTTTGGAGCAAATGCATGCCGTCTTACAACACTACTTTTTAAATCATATTGATAATCAAGGGTAAAACGCGGCCATTTTGGATCTGCTATTAAGGGCGCAAATAAACTATGATTAGCCATTAAACCGTCAGTGACTGGTGCTTGGGAAATAGCTTTTTGAGTAAAAATAGACTTTTTAATTGGTTTGTTTTTTGTGGTTGGTAAGTCTTCACTAATATTGTCTTTAACCAATTTTATACCTTTAATATGTGGCAAGCCTATGGTACTTTGTTTGACCTTTTGCAGTATTTGTTCTGGATTATAATGGCCCAATTTATCTTCATTAATATAGATTATACCATCTTTAACTACCACTGCGTCACCAGGCAAATAATAAATATGAATAAATGCACTTTGAATATAGCCAGATAAATACTCATCTGAAGATGAAGCCTTAGATACTAACGCTCCACTGGTAATAACCATCCATAACATAACTACAAAAAAAATTTTCATCTATTCCCCACGCCTTTTATTATTTTTAAAAATATAAACTACTCTATGGGTAAAATATCTTACCTATAATTCTCTACGTGTTCGAGAACCAAAGAGAGGAATGATTTTCCTAATTAGGTTTATTATCTTTTGCTGATTCTTCAAGGTTTTTTCCTCCCGCTTTAATATCCCGTCCGACGCCTTCCATTGTGTTACAGGCTGTCAAAATTAAAGCACTAAGTCCTAAGAAAATAAATATTTTTCTTTTGTTCATAATAAACTCCTTTTTCTTATTTTGTTAATATTGAACTATGAATTTATAGTTCTTGGGAGTATTATCTAGTGTTATATTGACTTTTGTCAATCTACAAATAACATTTTTATCTGTCTATAAGACTTGTGTAACTATTAGATTACTAGGTAATGATAAAAAAATGACTTGCAAAAAGTCTTCTCCTATATATAATCTTGCTTGAATTTAAAGCAACGTGGCCTTTGGTATGCCTAATTTGCTTACTTTATACCATGTCTTAGGTAAACTAGAATATGGTATAAAATCTTTGTAAATACCATATTTGATAGAGGATTTTTATGCCTAAAATGAAAACTCACTCTGGTGCTAAAAAACGCTTCAAGTTGACCGCTACTGGTAAAGTAAAGGCTGGACAAGCGGGCAAACAGCACTTCATGAGACGTCGTACAAAAGCCCAACTTCGTAACCTGAGAGGAACTGAAGTTCTTTGCGCTCCAGATGCAAAGAGACTGAACAAGATATTCCTCCCAAACAGCAATTAAATTAGGAGGGATATAATATGACACGCGCAAAATCAGGTTTAGTATCTAAAAACCGCCATAAGAAAATAATCAAAATGGCTAAAGGTTATAGAGGCAGGGCTAATAACTGCTTCAGAGTAGCTATTGAAAAAGTTGAAAAGGCTCTGCAGTACGCCTATCGTGATAGAAGAAATCGCAAACGTGATTTTAGAGGGCTATGGGTCCAGAGAATAAATGCAGCCGTACGTGAGCATGGTATGGTTTACTCCACCTTTATGGGCGGAATGAAAAAAGCTGGTATTGAAATTGATCGTAAGATGCTAGCAGAACTTGCTGTGAATAATGCAGAAGGTTTTGCCCAAATCGTAGAGCAAGTCAAAAAAGCTAGTTAGCACTACTAGGTAAAGAGGTATGTTTTTTGCTCTAAAATAACTTCTTTACCTTGAGTCTCACCTTGTAAAATCTATATATAGCGAATTTTCTAGTTTACAAATTATACCACTAAGCTTTTTAAGTCTCTAGCAATCGAAATTTCATTTGTTTACTTTAAGCTACTCTATAGTAATTCAAAGGAATTTGATGCTGGGCGTAGGATACAAAGTCTATAAATAATAGGCGAGTGACACGCAACGACGCACGCAAGTGTCGGGTAGAAACCATAACATTTACTCCATATTTAAATTACAATTAGTTTTTAATGCTATGGTAACCCCCACAGAACCGTGCTTGCGATTTTCCCGCACACGGCTCTTCAATGAAACATTCGCTATCAAAGCTAG
>JAIOYD010000102.1 GCA_021741285.1 Rickettsiaceae bacterium
CAAGTTTCAGGGTTACCTGAAACTTGATTTCTAATCCTGAATCAATGCCATTCGTAGTTAACTTTTGGGATGGCTGGCATTGTTTATAAAATATAACTCTCCGGTATTGAGGGTAAGACTATTTTTTTTAGTTCTTGACTAAATGTACTTGTGTATCTAATATACAGACCTAGCCGATGGGAAAACATTTGGGTTAGAGCTATACTTATGACGCATATTTCAGAAAACGATTCGAACATAACAAAAATTTCTGAAATTATTTCTCCTACATCTTCAAAATTTATAAAATTCCTAGATTATATTTGGCCAGTTTATAAGAACGAGCTACCGAAGTTTTTATCTATTACACTTCTAATGTTCTGTATATTGGGGATTCAAAACTTAATCCGTGCCATGAAGGATAGTGTAATCAACACTATGATTGGTGTAGAAACAATTTCATTTCTTAAGTTCTGGGGCGTGCTTCCTGCCTCATTTATAGTGGCAATTATCTATGTTAAATTAGTAAGTGTCATGAAGGGAGAAAGTATATTCTACCTTATAATGTCTGTATTTCTGAGCTTCTTTTTCTTATTTGCTTTTTATCTATTTCCTAATCATGATCTAATTCATTTATCTCCGGAGACTGCGAATAAATTGGTAGCCAGTTTTCCGAATTTAAAATGGTTTATATTGCTTTTATCTAATTGGAGTTTCTCTTTATTTTATGTAATAGCAGAGCTATGGCCAAGCGCTGTGTTTGCTCTTTTATTTTGGCAATTTGTGAATAAAATTACATCAGTAGATGAGTCTAAAAGATTCTATCCTCTTTTTGGGTTGTTAGGGCAAACAGGGCTGTATTTAACTGGAACATTTTTAGTAAATTTGCAGGCTATAAATGATTACTTCACTAATATATATGGGCTTGGGGGAGGGACAAGTGTGGTCTCAATTAAAATAGTTATGTCTGTTGTTACGATCCTTGGAATAATAGTGCTTGGATCATTTTGGATCCTGAACCATAAGATTTTAGATGTTGCTACGGCAGAAAATCTTCAATTTAGAGTCAAGAAAAATCAGCTTACTTTAAAAGAAAGCTTTAAGATGATTATTCAATCAAGATATATAAGGTTGATCACAATTTTACTTATTTGCTATGGTATCGCCATTAATATGGTTGAAGGACCGTGGAAAGCAGAAGCTGCCAAAATATATAAGACTCCAACTGAATTTGCAGCGTTTATAGGCAATTACCTAAGTTACACTGGCATATTGACAATTTTCTTTGTATTGCTTGGCTCAAATATTGTGAGAATGTTAGGGTGGTTTTCAGCTGCAGTAATAACTCCTATTATGGTTTTGGTTACAGGTCTTGGCTTTTTTGTTGTTGCAAATTTTGATCCTGTTGCAACTTATATGATGATGTCATTTGCCTTTACTGATCCCATTATGTTAGCCATTGTCATTGGTGCAATTCAGAATGTACTTAGTAAATCAAGCAAATATACTTTATTTGATTCTACCAAAGAAATGTCATATGTTCCTCTTGATGAGCAGCTTAAAACTAGAGGTAAAGCTGCAGCTGATATGATTGGTACTAAGCTTGGCAAGTCCACTAGTGCGTTGTTACAATCAATGATATTTGTTATCTTTCCAGCCGCTACGTACTCTTCAATCTCTGTATATTTGATGTGCATATTTACAGTAGTGTGTATCATCTGGGTATGGGCAGTGTTACAACTAAATAAAGAATATACTAATGCCTGCAACTCTCGCGGCGATGAGAGCTTTTTCTAAATAGATTACGATTAAGTTTAATAAACCCTCCTTATGATCCTAATAATAATTTTATAGGTGAAGAAGGGCAATTGTCGGTGTATAAGGTGAAGATCTAACAATGAATTTAATGTTCCAAGAAGATGTTTCGTGCCAAAAATCAATTGGACAATTTCTTCGCTTGGGCAGTGGTGGCAACATTATAACTTTTTAAACTAAAAATACTCTATTTTGATTGAAGGAAGATAATAAATATTGTATAAGCTGCTAGAGTTCAAGACGCGATTACGCATTTTTATAGTATCTTCTTATTACAAGGCATTTTTCCATGGACAAGCTAATATATTATTTCAGCAAGTCGACGTCGGATGGGGACTCTTCAATGAAAAATATACTGGGAGGCAAGGGAGCTAATCTAGCTCAAATGTGCAAACTTGGGCTTCCAATACCCCCTGGATTCACGATATCAAGTAAACTTTCTATAAAATATACTTCAAAGCCTTTGCATTTAACAGAAAAATTTCTGCAGGAATTACATCAATATATCAATAAATTAGAGCAAGAAGTTGGTAAAAAATTGGGAGGAAGCACAAATCCATTGCTGATCTCAGTTAGGTCCGGAGCTAAGGTATCAATGCCTGGAATGATGGATACTATACTTAATCTTGGTATGAATGATGAAGTTGCTGCAGCATTGGCAAAGACAACATCAAACCCTAAATTTGCTTATGATAGTTACAGGCGCTTTTTAGAGATGTTTGCTACTGTTGTTTTTGAGATTTCAAGTTATCATTTCGAAGAAATCCTTGAAAATCATAAAGATAGCCACAATATCAGCAAAGATAGTGATTTAACTGAAGAAGATTTAAAAGAGATAATTATTGCATATAAGGCTGTAATTAAAAAATATACTGGAAAAGAATTTGAATCAGACCCAATCCTGCAACTCAAATGTGCTATTGAAGCAGTACTAAAATCGTGGATGAGTCCAAGAGCAATAGCTTATCGCGCGATTCACAATATCGACGATGATATGGGCACAGCAGTAACCATTCAATCCATGGTATTTGGTAATAAAGGGGATGACTCTGCTACGGGTGTGGTATTCACTCGAAATCCATCAACTGGAGAGAGAAAAATTTTTGGTGAATTTCTTATTAATGCACAAGGCGAGGACGTCGTTGCAGGCATTAGAACCCCTTTTCCTATATTAGCATCTAATGGTGGTGATGGTGGGTCAATGCAAGAGCAAATGCCCCAGCAATATGAAGAACTAGTTCAAGTATGTGATAGGCTTGAGTTGCATTTCAAAGATATGCAAGATATTGAATTTACCATTGAAGAAGGTCAATTATACATTTTGCAAACAAGAAGAGGGAAACGATCAGCAGCATCTGCTGTAAAAATAGCTGTTGATATGGTAAACGAAGGAGTCATCGATAAGTGTGATGCTTTGATGAGAATAGAGCCTGCTTCTTTGAATCAATTACTGCATACAGCGATTGATTACTCGTCAAATCCACAAGTGATTGCAACTGGCTTGCCTGCCTCGCCTGGTGCAAATACTGGTATAGTTGTTTTCTCTCCCTATGACGCAGAAGAATTAGCTCATCATCACAAAGTAATTTTAGTACGAAATGATACTAGCCCAGAGGATATCAAGGGTATGCATGTTTCTGTTGGAATAGTTACTGCGCGTGGGGGCATGACATCTCACGCTGCTGTAGTTGCAAGAGGTATGGGCAAGCCATGCGTATGTGGTATCAATGGCTTGATAGTTAATGAGAAGCAAAAGATATTTACTACCTCTTCTGGTTATCAAATTGCTCAAGGTGATACCATAACGATAGATGGGTCAACTGGCAAAATTATTATTGGTGATGTAAAGCTGGTAGAACCAGGTTTTTCAGCAGAATTTAATAATATACTAGAATGGGCTGATCAAGAAAGAAGACTGGATGTTAGGGCTAATGCTGAAACTGCTCTTGATGCGACTGTAGCACTGAAATTTGGTGCAAGCGGTATAGGGCTATGCAGAACAGAGCATATGTTTTTTGACAATAAAAAAATTCCGCTGGTCCGAGAGATGATCATAGCACAAACTTATGAACAAAGAATCAGTGCTATTGAAAAGCTAAAACCACTGCAAGTGGCTGACTTTAAATCTTTATTTGAAATTATGGCCGGCAAGCCTGTTAATATTAGGCTTCTTGATCCGCCACTACATGAATTTCTGCCAACTGAGGAAAAAGATAAATTAGAGCTTGCTGATGCTTTGAATATATCGATTTCTGTTATAGACCATAGGCTGCACGCATTACATGAGATAAATCCTATGCTTGGTCATAGGGGATGTAGGCTTGGTATTTCATATCCAGAGATATACATCATGCAAGTAGAGGCAATACTTGAAGCAATTTTTCAGGTGCAATCAGAGCAAAACACTTATTGTATTTTAGAACTAATGATACCTTTGATTTCTGATGTAAAAGAGTTAAAAAGAATAAATGCTTACGTACGAGAAACCATTAACTCACTGGAAGTAAAGCACCAAACCAAATTCAACGTAAAGCTTGGAACAATGATCGAATTACCTAGAGCCGCGTTAACAGCTGATAAAATTGCAAATCATGTTGAGTATTTCAGTTTTGGTTCAAATGATTTGACGCAAACGACATATGGTATCTCAAGAGATGATATTAGCTCCTTTTTACCTGACTATATAGATCAAAAAATATTTGTGCATGATCCATTTTCTCAAATCGATATTGAGGGTGTAGGAAAGCTTATTCAAATGGCTATTGAAAAAGGGAAATCAGTTAATCCAGGTCTTACAGTTGGGGTCTGTGGCGAGCATGCTGGTGATCCTTACTCAATTGATTTTTTCCATCTTGCGGGTCTTGATTATATTTCCTGTTCTCCATATCGTATTCCAATAGCACGCATTGCTGCTGCTCGAAGTAAAATTATGTCATCAAGAAGGTACGAATGAGCTTTGAAGGGAATTTAGATAAAATTTTGCAACGACAAGCTGAGCTTTCAGAGAAGCTTTCTAGTGGTATCAGAGGAGATGATTTTGTTCAAGCATCCAGAGATTATTCTGAACTTGAGCCAATTGTTGAAAAAATTTCTGAGTATAAAAAAGCGATAACTGATCTTGAAGGGGCAAAGGAAATAGTGAATGATCAAAATATTGATCATGAAACAAAAGAGTTAGCAGAAGAGGAGATCAGGGACCTAAACGCCAAATTAATTCAGCTTGAACGCGAGGTAAAAATCGCTCTACTACCTAAGGATGAAGCTGATAGTAAGGGAGCGATAATTGAAATACGAGGTGGTACTGGCGGAGAAGAGGCAGCTTTGTTTGCAGCAGATTTATTTAGCATGTATCAAAGATATGCCGCCCTAAAAGGTTGGAAGTTTGAGATACTTTCAATTTCTGAAATTGGTGTAGGTGGTTACAAAGATGCTTCTGCTCTAATAAAAGGAGATGGTGTTTTTTCTAGGTTAAAATTTGAATCTGGTGTACATCGCGTCCAGCGCGTACCGCAAACAGAATCCAGTGGGAGAATTCATACTTCAGCTGCAACTGTTGCGGTTCTTCCTGAAGCAGAAGAGGTGGATATAAAAATTGAAGACAAAGATCTTAGAATAGATACGTATAGAGCCTCGGGGGCAGGTGGACAGCACGTAAATACAACAGACTCTGCTGTACGTATCACTCATATACCGACTGGAGTTGTTGTAGCAATTCAGGATGAAAAATCACAACATAAAAACAAAGCAAAAGCAATGAAGATTTTGCGCTCAAGAATTTATGAAGAAGAGAGAAGAGCAAGAGAAGAAGAACGTGCAAGCTCACGGAAAGAGCAAATCGGATCTGGTGATCGCTCGGAACGTATCAGAACATATAATTTTCCACAAAGCAGAATAAGTGATCATCGTATTAATTTAACATTATACAAGATAGATGAAGTACTTAGGGAAGGTAAACTAGACGAGTTTATCGATGCTTTAATTTCTGACGACGAAGCAAAAAGACTTGCTGAGGTTTAGTCAAAACTCTCTATTTTTTCTTTGCATAATTTTTCAACTAATTTGTGGAAATTTTTGACCATGATTGCCATTTCAGCCAGCTCTTCTTCGGTTACTTGATAGTCTCTTCGTCAGAAGTCTCTTTAGCTGAATTAGCAAGGGATTTTACTATATAAACTACTTAGGAAATCCATAAGAAAATGGTATAATTAGCGTATAAAGCTTATGGATTTTAAATTATGCCTATAGAAAATATTA
>JAIOYD010000103.1 GCA_021741285.1 Rickettsiaceae bacterium
AAACGTTGTGCGCTTGATTCCCGTCAATCTGCGAAACTCTTCTTGGGCTTCACCCTTTATTTGTTCAAACCTCATCTAATATCCTTGCTTTAAAAGCAACCAGTTTAATCAATCCCTGCGGTTATGCAAGAGGTCTAATCTGGCTCTAATTCGTTTTCGTCATAAAACCTAAGCTCCTCTGATGCCCTTTTACTTCTGCCACTACTATCTAAATCAGTTTCTTTGATAGAGTTTAATTCACTAACTTGGGCTTCAACTCCTTCCATACCCGGTGTTATCCCCTCAGCTTGTTTTGATCCAATGACACTAACGGCATTCTCGTTCTGCCATTTCATTTCTTTAAGTAAACCTTCCTTGTCTTCTATATTGCGATCAAACAAATCAGTGACGTCATTGATGTTGGTTTGAACATGGGCAGAGATATTCACATTGAGCCCGCAAAGAATTAAGAATACTATGACCATCCTCATTTGAGTAAACCTCTAGCATCACTTGCCATCTCGCCATTCTTAGCAAAAAGCTCAAGAGCCGCCTTGATGGTAATCGATCCCGTTACTTTATCGTGCTTTTTTGAAGCAGTTTTCCCCTCAAAAATAGAAGCTGAACTTGCCAGTACTATTGCAGGCACGCTTGTGACCTCAAAAGCTGTAAATGCTTCATCATCAATTTGCATCGCTGCACTATCTTCGCTAGAAATCTCCATTATTAAATCCGTTAGCTTATGGATTCTTCCCCCAGGCAAGCCGACAAACACTAGCACACCTCCTTAACGCTTTGCTTCGAGGGCATAATTTTTAAGTAACTGCTTTGGCATTGAGCTTGAGACAAATATTTGCAAAGCAGGTCTAGGTTTGAATGCTTCTTCTCTCAATTCCGGGTCAAAACCCGGTTGATTGATTATTTCCTTAAAATTATCCATTACTATCTGGCTATCACTCTCGGCAAGGCCTCTTGCCCACTCCAAGTCAGACTCTTGCGCTAGCGTAATATTGCTAAATACACTACTAAACAAACCACTAATGCCACTGAGTATTATTAAAATTAAAATGCGCAACAATTTCGTTTCCTCCATATTACATAACTCCAATCTTGACCATCGTATGGATATTCCTTAAATGCAGAATATGCCATATCTGACATACCCAGCGGCCAACAACCAATTGGACCAGACGTTGATTTTGGATAAACCATCTGCAATTTGTATTGTGATTTCTTGATTTTAAGAGCCGTCTGCTTACCGCAGATTTTGCCATTAATACTGGCATCCGTTGTACTGGTGCTTTGAGCAAGGCCAATGCGGTGCATCTTGGCTAGGATTCTAGTGGTCAACAGGGAACTATTCTGCACCCCGCCAACATGATCGGCATTAGCTCCACCCCATGGATACATATTGCCCCAGCAGCCACTACACCAAAATAAATTATCACTAGCTATGTCAACTGTAGCTGCACCGCAATCAATAACGCATGCCGCTTGCGCTATTGGGTTAGCAAATAAAAATACTTCCGGATTAAGTAAGGTCTGTAGCTTCTCATCATTCCAGGTAGGATCAAGCTCAGATAAATAAGCAACGTCGAAGGTAGTTTGCTCCAAACAAATAAGATCAGTGATCAATTCAAGCCAATAAATCAGTGGGTAGATATAATAATGCAAATGGTAAAAACTGTTATGTGCTACCCTGTCACCATAGGATCTATTATAAGTACCGGTTTTTCTTATATCGTTTGGGCCTAATTGCAAACCGCCAAGCCCAACCATGCAATAAGGAGTTCGGGTAATGTCAACCATTCTAGCGGGCTCCCAAAAACCCAAAGAAATACCGGGAATAGGTATAGGTTGATGTCCTTTACTACACGCACATAGAGGTGAACTTGGATTTTTGGTATCTCTTTTGGCAGGCGACATGCCTCGGCCAAACTTCAATTCGCCAATTGAAATAGGCAGCAAACATGACCAGCATATGTCACTGATTGGGTTGACAAAACGACCCTTGCAAGTTACGCTAGCATTCGCTGATATAGGCAAAATTATTGCTATAACCAGCATGACAATCTGCTTAATTATATTTTGCAGAGGAAGGGGCTGGTATATGGAGTGTCTCCGCCAAGATTCTGCTCCAAATACCAGCTTACACTGGTTTTGTTTCATTCTTTATCCTTCTGTAAAAGGGTTATATAATTTAATATTGAACATTTGAAAATGCTTAACATTTCTCGTCACTAAAATCATATTTGACTGAACGCTCTGAGCTGCTAACAAACTATCAATCGCATTAGTTGCATCAATATTTAGCATTTGTGCCCATACTTCACATGTTTCTAGATTTATATCTAATATTTGCTCCTCATAATCACTAACCAAACTATCAATCCATTTAATTAATAACTTGCCAGAAGCTATATCTGTCTTTGCTTTTTTTAAAGCCCCGCTCCTAAGCTCTCCTATGCTTATACAGCTTAAATACAAACTACTTGCATGTATTTCCCTAAACCACTCTAGTACTTTGCTATCAGGTTGCTTGCGGCGTAGCTCTGAAATTATATTCGTATCTAAAAGATATCTCATAAATCAACACCTCTCACTTTACCGTGAGCTCTTTCTATTGTTAAATCATCAAGCTTTATTCCTTGAGATAGAAAATCCTTTAAGCTAGGCTTTTGTTTTTTCAACTTTTTGTACTCTTCCATACTAATAACTACTACCGCATCTTCTCCACGTCTTGTAATGCATTGGGCTTTACCATGTATTACTATATCAATTAAACTGCTAAGTTTATTCTTTGCTTCATGTAATTGCCATTTGTGCATTATAACCTCCTATATGTCTAGATTGGCTAGACCATTATAACATATCATTTATTCTTTGCCATTTAATTTTTCCTTATTGTTCGGTTGCTAAATTAATCTCATCAATACGTATTTTTAGTCCTTCTTGGACAGCTATTGCTGGGGCGCATGGTACACGTTGCGAACCCTAAATAAGCATAGATTGGAGATTATTCATATGCCCTAAAGCCTGATTTACTCTATATTTAAAACAATTTTCTCTTACCTAAATTTTTAATAGATACTGTTAACAAAGCTTTAGAATTACATGAACAAGCTCTGGCAATGTGAGCCGTTCACGATATAAAAAAAGAGTTTGCAGTAGAATTTTATCAGTTAATTTTGTATGTTGATGATATGTTTTATGTCGGGATTTGGGCGCAACAAATAAGCTGTTTGTATTGGTGGGTTCTTTGATAAGAATAATAGAATATCACAATTTTAGAACCATTCCAGGGCAATTGAGTCAGCTGCGCGAGAATGCCAAATGTGTAGATTCGGCATTTGTTGCGATAGAGAAGGAACAAGATACACTGGCCAATATGCATGGTAATATTAATAAGTTAGATTTTTACAAGGAATTATTGGCTAAATCGGAGCTAGCGCATGAGCAGCGTCAGAATGGTGATTTAGCTAAACTGAAAGCTATAGCAGAAACCGCACTAACAACTGGTGCAAAATCCGAGGGCATATTAGTCAAAGAGTTGCAGCAGACAACTGATCTTAAAGAGATGCACAAGAAGCTGGATCAAGACATTGAAGCACATCATGTTAACTCTACTCTAGAAGCAGTAGAAAAAGAAAAGCAGGAAGCTAAGACTTCTGATCATGTTATCAATACCCTTAAAAAGGAACAAGAGTTTCTCACCCAGCTACATGGTAACCAAAAATACCCAGAACGTGATTTAAACATAACCGCAAGAGCTAAGTTAGCTAATGAGTTAAAACAAGAGAACTTGTATAAAATCCTTAAGTCACTAGCTAAAACTACACTGGCAACTGGGGCTAAAACCGCAGAGTCGTTAGTCAAAGAGTTGCAGCAAACGACTGACTTAAAAATGACTCATAAGAAGTTAGATCAAGGCATAGAAGCGCACCATATCAACTCTAATCTAGAAGTAATCGCAAAAGAGAAGCAGGAAGCTAATACCTCTGATCAGGTCATTGACACCCTTAAAAAGAAACAGAAATTCCTAACCCAGTTACACGGTACTCTAAAATATCCAGAGTACCACGGCCAGATTCTTGCTCTATCGATTCAAAATGCTATGAAGAATGAACATGATAATGTTATAGTTCAGTTACATAAGTTGTCGTCGTTTGTTCAAAGAAAAAACTTTAAGACGGCAGAGGAAATGACTAAAATATTAAAGAATGGAACTGATCCAATGGCAACGCATAAAACGCTACTTAAAGATTATCAGGATCATTTTATCAAAGAAATAGGAAAGGGGCTTACTACACTAGACAAAGGTGATCGATTTAAGATAGATGGTCATTCAATATCATGTCCGGTGAAGTTTATGGAACATATTGTCAAAACTTGCACACATGAATATGAACCGCACCATGGAATACAACAAATACAAAACAAGGTAATCGAGCAGCAAAAGCATCTTGAGATGTCAAAAGATATGGGTGGGTTTAGTATGTAGGGTTAAACTATAAAAATTAAATAAGATAGTAATATCTTTAGATTTAAATTTAAATGCCAAAGAGGAGGCTGTTGAATGAGAAGAGGGATTAAGGCGAGAATAGACAATAATATAACTAACGAGAGTTCTAAAGATAATGACGGTAATCTACTCCAAACATTCTCTTGTACTTCGGAGTATAAACTTGATGAGTTCAGATATATAAAAGCGAGGCTAGAAAGCAAATATGGCATCAAGTTTAAGGATTGCTATAAAAGATCACAGACGGTAGAAGAATGGGACAAAATTAAAGACACTTTGTTAGTTATAAAAAAACCCGTGTCCAACAAGTCCATAAAGGTTAAAGTAATAAAAGATGACGATTGGGGGAAAACTTCTGTATCAGATTTATCTCCGATGGAGGCTCTTGCAAGATTTAAGCTATTAAAGGCCGAAGAGAAAAGGCAAAGATTGCTAGAAGAAGTTAAAAACGTAGGGTTATTAATAGGTTAGTATTGACGCTCTTAAGAAGGAACAGGAGTTCTTGAGACAATTACACGGTAATCTTAAATGCCCAGAGCAATCATGTGAGAGCTTACTACTATCAATCCAAAGTGTCATGAAGAACGAGCATGATAATGTTATAAATCAGTTGCGTAAGCTATCATCATTTGTGCAAAGTAAAAACTTCAAAACGCCAGAGGAAATGACTAAAATTTTGAAGGACACAACTGATCCAATGGTCACTTACAAAACTCTACTCAAAACTTACCAAGATCACTTTGTCAAGACTATGCAGAAGGGGCTTGCTACACTTACAAAAGGTGATATTTTAAGATAGACAACCACACTATGTCCTGCCCGGTGAAATTTATGGAGAATATCGTCAAAACTTGCACAAGCGAATTTATGCCACATCCATGAAATACAACAAATACACAACAAAGTCATCGAACATCACAAAGCTCTTGAGATCTCAAAAGATATGGGTGGATTTAGTATGTAGCAATTTAAATATTGACCTTGCCAGAGCTGTTAAACAGCATATAGTTAACTCTAAAGTAAGTGAGAAATTAAATAATGAATGTTGCATGACGCTTTTAACTAATGATATTCCAACAAGTATTAATCAAAAAAAAGAAGCTGTACCTACATTAGCTTCTCACCGAACATTTAATTGGTTTGAAAATCTCCCTAAAGTATGTCAAGAGTTGTTTACGGATGCGGTACAGATTTCAGATAAAAGAAAATCAATATTCGGAAAATGGGACAATATCCTATCCGCCATCCATACAGCACCAAGTTGTACCATTACTCAGAAGGAGTTTGCGCAATTCTTCACTCCTTCTGATGTAGCTCTTTATGCAGCGTTTTCACTATTGGATAGCTATAATATGGAGATCATATTTGATCCATGTGTAGGGCATGGAAGCCTACTTATTGCAACTGCACTTGTACTTTCAGAAAAAGAACAATTGTCTAGCTGGGATCTAGTAAAGAAATTACATGGTAGTGAGATAGATAGAAATACTAGAATGATAGCTA
>JAIOYD010000104.1 GCA_021741285.1 Rickettsiaceae bacterium
AATTGGTATGGTTAAAAGATTTAAAATTATCGCCGATCGTTACAGAAATAGAAGAAAACGGTTCGGTTTAAGATTCAACTTAATTGCCGGAATTTATAATTTCGAGCTTTAAAGAGGTTATGCAAGAGGTCTAATATATTATGGCAGCAAAAACAAAAACCACAAAAACAAAAGATATAAAAGATCTAAAGGGTTTAAAAGAAGTTCAAGAACATTATCTAGATTACCCATACCCAATGCGTAATCCAGATGATGACAAAACTAGGTTGCTAAAGGTTTATGGTGACTATCTTGGTGAGATTAACCACTGGCTTTTTAATGGCAAAAAGGATTTTACCAAAAAATTCCGTGTTTTAATTGCTGGAGGGGGTACTGGTGACTCTACAGTTTTTTTAGCTGAACAGTTAAAAGATACAGATGCTGAGGTAATTTACTTAGACTTTAGCAAAAACTCGATGGCTATTGCGCAAAAGAGAGCGGAGTATCGTGGCCTTACTAATATAACATGGATTCATGATAGCATATTAAATATTCCTAATCTTAAACTAGGTAAATTTGATTATATCACCTGTACCGGTGTTTTGCATCATCTTGAATCTCCAGATGCTGGGCTTAAGATACTATCTGATTCATTAACTTATGATGGCGGTATGGGTATTATGGTTTATGCTCAATATGGCAGAACGGCAGTTTATCAAATTCAAGATATGCTCAGAATGGTAAATGAAGGAGTTACTTCTCGTCAAGAAGAAGTAAAAAATGGCTGGGCAGTCGTTAATGTGTTGCCCAACACTAACTGGTATAAGAGGGGCGCAGAATTATTAGGTGATCATATTAATCATGGTGATATTGGGCTGTATGACATGTTCCTGCATAAGCAGGATAGAGCTTACACTGTACCTCAGCTGTATGAATTCGTTGAAAAAGCTGGTTTAAATTTTGTTGAGTATAATTCACCACATAGTAGGGTTATGCTTAAGCCAGAAACTTATTTTCAAGATCCCGAGTTTTTGAAGAAGATTAAAGCATTGGATAAGTCAAAGCAGCAAGCTATATGTGAAATTATGTGTGGGTCTATTATAAAACATAGTTTTTATGTTTCTAAGAAGCCAAAGCCTACGGCAAAAATAACTGATATGGATAATGTCCCCTACATTTATACAATATCTGATCTCCCCCAACAAATTGCAGATTATATAAAAAATAATCAAAGCATGATCGGTTCAAGAATAAGCTTCTCATTTAAATCAGACTTTCTTCAAGATGTCTCGATTAATATTTCTGTGTCTCACTATACTGAGTTTTTGTTTAGAAATATGATAAGCAAAGATAAATCTCTAGGAGAGATTCATAAAGCAATCGAGAAAGATATTGGTAAAAAAGTAAGCGATAGTGAGTTCCTGGGCGAGTTGAATAGAATTTTCCCGATAATGGAAGAGGTGGGAGCGTTGTTGTTTAGAAATAAAAAGATTTCAATCGCGCCGCTTTATTAAACTTATTTAAATATAGATGTGGTGTTAATTTATCAAATAATCGAATCTGATACCCTTCTATGAGTATAACGAATGAAAAAATAAGAGGCTATATGTTATACGGCCTCTTATTTTTATTTGACCATAAAATTTTGTTATATATAATCCAAGGCTGATTTTTGGCTTATTTTTATTAATTAGGAAAGGTTTTATGAAAATAGTGACAAGGCGTACAAGGGATGCTTTGCTAACGAGTGTAATTTTGCTTTCAATGAGTTCTGCAAATGCAAATAACGCGGAGGACAGATATATATATGTTGGAACAGAATTAGGAATTTCTGAGCCCGTAGTAAAAAATTTCGTTGATAAAGACACTGATGCGAAATTTAGGCTAAAACAATCAACAATGATTGGAGGACGTATTGGTTATAGTTTTTATCCTAATATGATGGTGGAACTTTCTGCAACATACCAATCGAAATATGGACTGACATATTTATTGCCGATGAAGTCAACGGGAATTAATCTCCCCGGAATTGGAGCCCTAGATATTCCAAAAACGCCTGGAAGAACTAAAGTCTCTGGTAATGTATATACAGCAAATTTTATATATGAATTTTCACCAGTATTTGCTCAAGTAAAACCATATGTAATTTTGGGAGCAGGGCTTGCTAGAGTTTCTATTAAACCAACAACTACAACAACTCCAGCTCTAGCCTTAATAGGTTTGGGTGATAAATTTGAGTTTTTTAGAATTAAGAAAAATACTGTAAATTGTTTAGCCTGGCAGATTGGTGTAGGTATAGCGAAAGATTTATCGGAAAATATAAGTATAGACTTAGGTGCAAAGTTACAGGTTGTAAATGATATTAAAGTCAAATATGATACGTTCGACATCAAAGCACAATCTTTTGTGGCACAAAAGCCAATTAAGAAAACGATTGGTGTTGGTGAGTTTACCCTTGGATTTACGTTCAAGATTCCTGTTTAATAAAAAATGAATTATTTGATATGACAATAAACACAACAGAAGTATATGCATACGATGAGATGCCATATGAAAGCTACCCTTATGCACAGAGTAGTCCTGAAAAATTATCCACTCTTGGTACTTTATTTGGAATGACTCCCCCAAAGATCGAAACTGCTAGAGTTCTTGAACTGGGCAGCGCAGCTGGAGGAAATCTTATTCCCCATGCTGTACATTATCCTAAGGGGTATTATGTAGGTGTGGATTTATCTAAAGTGCAGGTTGAAGATGGTCAAAAGCACATCAAAGCATTAGGACTGAAGAATATAGAACTTAAGCATTGCTCAATTACAGATGTTGATGAGTCGTTTGGTAAGTTTGACTACATAATTTGCCATGGTGTTTTTTCTTGGGTTCCAGATTTTGTACAAGATAAAATATTTGAAATCTGTAATAAAAATTTATTACCTAATGGTATAGCATATATTAGTTATAATACACTTCCTGGTTGGAATATGGTCAGAACTGTCAGAGACATGATGATGTATCATGCAAAAGGCTTTGTATCTCCACAGGACAAGGTTGCTCAGGCGCGTGCGTTGCTTGCTTTTGTAAAAGAGAGCTTAGAAGGACAAGATACTTCATATTCAAAAATGCTGACCCAAGAAGCTGAATTACTATCAAAACAAGGTGATCATTATATTAGGCACGAGCATCTTGAAGATAATAATAAACAATTCTATTTTACTGACTTTATGGAAGAGGCTGGAAAGCAAGGTTTGCATTATCTATCAGATGTAGCTTTGTCAACGATGTATCTTGGCAATATGAAGCCAGCAGTAGCTGAAAAATTGCAAAGCTTAAATGACATAGTTAAAACTGAGCAGTATTTAGATTTCATCAATAATAGAAGATTTAGAAGTACTTTGCTTTGTCATAATAATGTTCCAATTAATAGGTCGCTGAATAATAACAGCATCAAAAATTTTGCTATTTCATTGGATATTATTCCTGAAAAGCCTTTTAGCCAAAAAGATTTAGAAAGTAATGAAGTTGTAAAATTTTTCTTTAAAGGTGATGAGAATCAGTATGTTTCTTCATCTTCTCAATGGTTGAAGGCGGCGTTATATGTTTTGGCTGAATACAAAGGTTATCCTTTGAAATTTGCAACTATAGTTGAAAAAGCTAATAAATTTTTTAAGACTGATTGCAAGGCTCAGATAGAAGCTGACTTGCTTGGTAATTCAATGAATCTAGTGATAAAAGGTTATATGGACATTTCTTTATTTGAAAGGGATAAAGCTAAAGTGAACTTAGAAAAACCAACACTAAACAATTTAGCTTTGTATGAAGTAAACCATACTAACAATACTTGGGTTACTGGTTTTAACCATGCTCCAGTAGGTATTAATATATTTGATAAATTTGCGCTTAAATATATGGATGGTAAGAATACCAAGAAGCAGATTCTTGATAATTTAATCAAAGAAGTTGCTGATGGCCAACTTACTGTAAATAAAGATAATATGAAAGTTGAAGATCCTAAAGAAGTTAAGAAAGAGCTTACAGCATATCTTGATAATACGATCACAAGACTATCAACACTTGGGGTTTTTGAGTAAATGATGCAAAAGAGGTTTGATGATAATATCAATCCTTTGTTATCAGAAATTACTGAGGCGGCTTCCGAGGGAGTCGCCTTAGCTGTTTCTGGTGGCTCCGACTCTATTGCATTACTATATCTTGCAACAGAATGGGCTAAATCTAGAAAAATACGTCTTGTGATCTTTAGTGTTAATCATAACTTACGTCCCGAGTCATCCAAAGAAATTGAGTTCGTCCGGATGGAGGCATCTCGGTTTAGTCATGAATTTTATGAATTATCATGGGATAATGGTGGTAATAAAGTAGCTATTCAAGCACGAGCGAGAGATGCACGATATAAGATGATGAGCGAGAAGTGTCGGGAGCTTGGTATAAATACAATGCTGACCGGGCATCATCTAGATGATATGCTTGAGACATATCTAATGCGCCAAAATAAGAAAAATGGCATATTAGGCCTGAGTTATTCAAATAGTTTTTTTTATAATAACATCCATGTTTTTAGGCCTTTATCATCATTTTTAAAGTCTGAACTATTAGATTATTTAAATAGCATAAATGTCAAATGGGTAGAAGATGAGTCTAACGCGTTAGATATCTATGAGCGTAACAGAATTCGCATGGATATATTTAATTTAGCTGAGGAGAAAAAATCTAAGCTTTTTGTTGAAATGAAGGCGATAAATGAAAAAGCTTATGAACTTAATGAACATTTAATTTCTGCTATAGCCGAATCTGTATCTATCAATAATTTTGGTTTTGCAATTATTGATCTTGCAAAAATTAGAGACATGGGCGTGGATATTCAAATTTACGTTATTAATTATGTATTGACCATTGTCGGAGGCAAAGACTATTTACCTAGGTTTCGTAGTACTAAGCGAATAATAAATAAGCTTGAGACGAGGCAAAAAATTGATAATAGTTTACATGGTTGCATTCTCAAACAAACTAAAGATAAGTTATTGATATTAAGAGAATCTAGTGAAATAGATTCTAATCCAGCTAAATTAAATGATTGTATATTTTGGGACAATAGATTTATTATTGAGTCAGATAAATCGGGGTATAGTGTTGGTAGATTAACCTTACTAGAATATATTCAAAAAAAAGATGAATTTGATCTTAGGGAGTTGTCTCTGGTTTGGGGTAATAACCATAAACTTATTTTATTTACTCTACCAGTAATTAAAAATCTTGAAAAAATTGTAGCAATTCCCCATATATCTTACTATGATGAAACTCAACTTGAAGGAGCGCTAGAGGTTATTTTTAGGCCTAATTTTATTTCACGATTTACCCATTTCTTATAGGAAAAATTTAATGAACAACCAGAACAAACAAATTTTTATTTGGATATTTATTTTCATTTTAATGATCATGACCTTTAATGCTCTGCAAGGAGATGGGATTGCTGGTAGAGCTGAGTCATTAGCTTTCTCTGATTTTCTAAACAAAGTCGATGAGCGTCAGGTAAATTCTGTAAAAATACAGGGAAGAACTTTGGATGGAACACTTGCGGATGGCACAACTTTTTCAACTTACGCTGCTGATTATCCGGGGTTAATAGATAAGCTAAGTATCAATGGTGTTCATATTGATGTAATGCCCCCAGATACGAAAATGAATTCTTTGTTTAGTATATTTGTATCCTGGTTTCCTATGCTGCTTCTAATAGGGGTATGGGTATTTTTTATGCGCCAGATGCAAGGAGGAAGCAAAGGAATGGGTTTTGGTAAGTCTAAAGCCAAGCTTATTTCTGACAAAGGTCCAAAGATTACTTTTGCTGATGTTGCAGGTATTGATGAAGCCAAAGAAGAGCTATCAGAGATAGTGGATTTCCTTAGAAATCCTAGTAAATTCCAAAAGCTAGGTGGAAAAATTCCAAAAGGTTGTTTGTTAATTGGTCCTCCTGGAACT
>JAIOYD010000105.1 GCA_021741285.1 Rickettsiaceae bacterium
AATTTCAAAATATCTTTGGCAAAACTCCGAGTTCATGGTTTGCTAGTTTTCAATTAAATGGGATTCCCGATAGTAGATTACTTAGTTTAAACAGTACAAATAAAGGAAGTTTGCGCCATTTTTTAGCGAAATTTCCAGATGATCCTGATTTACAGAATTACTTAATTAACAATTAATCATAACTATTCAGGCCCTTCCTTAGTTTACGTCACCTCGGCAGATAATGCATATAAGTAATTACGTTTTTACATAATTCAATAGCCTAAGTGACTGTGAAAGTATTCTTTTTATAGCAAAGAGTACCCAAAGAGAATAAAGGATTAGAAAAAAGCCCTCAACCCTTTATGCCTTTTGGATACCCTTTTACACAAGAGGTAAGCTAAAATCATAATACTTTCATAGTCACGTAAATAATCAGGTATAAGTTTTGGTATATTTTTAAAACGTAACTCGTTGAAAAAAACTGTTGCGCCAAATAATTTAGCTGATTACTCAAATGATAATTCACTACTAACAAACTATATTGGAAAATAAAAATGACCTCAGAACGAAATATTCAAAAAGTTTTGTTTGTTGTAATGCCTTATTTACTTGAAAGAAATGAAGCCAAAAATAAGCTAAAAAGTAGCAGTTTTAAAGCATTTCCTTATGGGTTGCTTTCAATTGTTACATACATTGAAAATAAGATGAAAGGTCAAGCCAAAATGAAAATAATAGATTGTAATTTCACTACAAATTATAATCTATCTTATTTAGATGAATTAGAACAAGAGCTTATTAATTTTTCACCTGATATTATAGGGTTATCAATGATGTTTGATAATTCTTATGATTATCTGTCTGACGTATGCAGTGTCATAAAAAAAAATAATGCGGATGCCTTGATACTCTTAGGTGGAAATGCTGCATTTACCTCATATTCTAATATTATTAATGAGCAGGAATATATTGATGCGATTTGTTATGATGAAGGAGAAATTCCATTTTTTAATCTTTTAAATGCGAAAAATAAAAAAGATTTTCTTCAATCAAGCCCCTCATGGGTAACGAGAAAATCCTTGGAAGATGGAAAAAAACCAGTAAAAAGTCATGTTGAAGACCTTGATGAAATGATTGATATAAATTACAACTATGTTGATATTTCTGGCTATTCTATGCAAGAGGGTTTTTCTCCTTACGCTGATTTATCAGAAAAAAAGAATCAATTTTTTATTGTGACATCTCGAGGCTGTCCTTTTAAGTGTACATTTTGTTGGAAGTCAGCTGATAGTGATAAGAGTATGCGGTATGCTTCGATTAATAATATTCGTGCACATTTACAGCGATTAATTAATGATCATGAATTAAATGTCTTAACTATCTATGATGATCAGCTTTTATTTAATAAAAAATGGGCGAAAGATCTTTTCCGCATGCTGGCTGAGTTTAATATCCGAGTTGAATGTCCAAATGGATTGACTGTTACATACATTGACGATGAAATGGCGGAGGTTATGCGAGCTGCAGGAGTTGATACTGTCAATTTGGCTATTGAGTCAGGCTCACCTTATGTACTTAACAAATTAATAAAAAAACCATTGAAGGTTGAGAAAATTGGAGTTGTTGTTGAAAAGCTTCGTAAATTTGATTTCTGGATTCATGGTTATTTTGTTTCTGGCATGCCAGGAGAGACCGATGAACACCGAGAAGAAACGGTTCAATTAATAAAAAATGTGGGGTTGGATTGGGCGGGGTTTAGTCTCGCCCTTCCTTCAAGAGGTAGTAAATTATGGGAGCTTTGTATTGACAATGGCTATATTGATAAAGATATGCCAATAGGTAGTTTAGTTGCTGGAAAGTATATTATTAATACAGGCGATTATTCAGTAGACTATGTGGCGAAGAAGACGTATTTGATGAATTTAGATGTTAATTTTGTAAATAATCACCGTATGAAAATAGGTGACTTTGAATTTGCCTACAAGATATTCAGAGATGTTGTTAGGCGTTATGATAATCATGCTTTCGCGTATTATTATATGGCAGAAGCTTTAGAAAAAATGGGAAAAGAATCATTAAAAGAGAGGCAATTAGTAAAAAAAATTGTTGAACATGACGGAGTTTGGAGGGATTATTTCGCATATTTCAATATTGGAAATATTTTTTAAACTTAATGCTTTTAATATGCAGACTTAAGTGACTTTTAGTATCAATGTCTAGATTTTTAGAAACAATAAATAAATTTGAAGCAATTTCTCTTTTAGCAAAAATTGCAGAAGATAGTGTATGTTCTTTGCCGCATATACTTAACAGGTCAATTATGTTTTATGGTGCAGGTAATTTAGGCAGAATGGCAAAAGAGTATTTCGAAAGCTTAGGGGTAACAATAGAAATAATTGTTGATTATAATGCAAAAAGTATTCAAAAAAATTCCTATTGGGATGATGTAACATTATTATCACCTGATGAAGTAACTGTTAAACAACGTCAAGAAATGCTATTAGCTGTAACAATTGTCAATGTTCCTTATGTACCTTTAGCGACCAAATTACGGAACGCGGGTTGGTTAAATGTTGTCCCTTTTTATGATATTACTGAGGGATTTCGTCATTGTCACCCCCTTTCTAATGGTTGGGTTGCTCCGCCCTTCTTGTCAACAGATATTGAAAATATACAGAAAGTTTTAGAACATTGGGGGGATGATATATCCAGAGCTCATCATCTTCAGTTTATTGCTTGGCGACGATTACGGCAAGAATGGTCTTTTTCAGATGCCCTAATTACTATCGAAAATCGTTTTTTTATTCCAGAGGTTGTTTCGTTATTAACCGATGATGAAGTGTTTGTGGATGTAGGTGCGCATTTTGGTAGCGTTACAGAGAGTTTTATAAAGAGAGTTAACGCTCGGTTTAAGCATATTTGGGCTATTGAGCCAGATGCCGATAATAGAATGAATTTACTTGCAACGATTGATACTTATTCGGTTGATATTAAAAAACGTATCTCTGTTTTACCGATTGCGCTGGCAGATAAATCATGTACTAAAAAATTTCAGGCTGGATTGGGTTATGCTTCGCAATTTTTTGATTTTGGTGTCGAGGTAGAGTGTCTGACACTAGATAGCTTAGATATTTCGCCAACATTTATTAAACTTCATGTTGAAGGTGCTGAATTGATCGTATTGCAAGGCGCAATCAAAACGATTGAACGCTGTCGCCCTATTATAGCTGTAACGACATATCATAATGCAGATGGTTTATGGGTACTTCCTAAGTGGTTATATGAAAACTTGGGTAATTATGTTTTAGTAATGCGGCTTCATAGTTGGTGTGGTACAGGGGCGGTTGTTTATGCCATTCCTAGAGAACGACAATATTGTAAGGATTAGATTGGTATGGATCATAGTGAATTATTCAGGAGATTAATTGATGCGAAGACACCCAATGATATTTTGGGTATAAGTGAAATTGTGTCTGATAAAGCAGCAAAAATGCATAGTAATTTTTCTGCCGAGGATGTTTTATATTCGGCAAAATCTGTGGTTATTTACGGAGCTGGTGCGTTTGCTCGAAAGGTTTTAAATTCATGGAGAAATAGGATGCCTGCTGTGGTGGCATTAGTCGATAGTAATGCTAATAAACAAGGAACAGTTTTGCATGGGGTGTCGGTTTTTGCACCATCAGAACTTTTAAGCTCTTTTTACGGTGCAACAGTTGTTGTTGCCGCTATGGAAACATTTAGCATCGAATATGAATTAAGATATTTAGGTATAACTCCATTATTTGCAGAACATGATGGTTCAGTCGGATACCATCCTGGCAGTTGGATTGTGCGGCATCCTGATCTATTTAATAATGTTTTTGAAATTTTATCTGATGAATTATCTCGATTTGTCCTTCTTTCTATGATCAAAGCCAGAATGTTTCAAAACTTCAATTTTCTTATGAAAGGAAACTGGTTCGCAGTTGAATGTACATCACACCCTCAATATTTTCCATCTGACATTATAAAAGTAACAGAAGACGAGTTTTTCATCGATTGCGGGGCTTTTGATGGTGATACGGTAGTTGATTTTGTCTCCTTAGTATGGCGATCAAATATAAAAAATTGGCATGCCATAGCTATTGAAGCAGATGAGGAAAATGCGAGAATAGCGCGTACCAATTTAGCAAATTATGGCATTAATAATATTTCCGTTTTAAATGGTGTTTTGGGTTTCGATAAAGATGTTGAAATTCTTCATAATTGCAGAATAAATGGAAATTTTTATTGTGGAAATGAAATGAATTTGGATGATTTTTCATATAAGTTACCGATAACTTTTATAAAAATGGATATTGAAGGGGCGGAATTAAATGCATTGCGTTTAGGAAAAAAATTAATATCAAAAGATAAACCAAAATTAGCAATTTGTATTTATCACAAAACAGAAGACTTACTGAATATTCCTTTTTATTTATGGACAGAGTATCCATATTATTCTTTATTTATGCGACATCATCGTTCCGGATCGCTTTGGGAAACCGTTTGTTATGCGATACCCTCTTGAGTTATCCTAATTAGCAAGATAAGTCATATCGGCAGGGCTTGCCGATATCCAATTTCGAGTCGCCTCCGTGGCTTCTGGATTCCAGCAATATCCATCCTTACAGGGATGACGATTTTGGCGTTAGCTGAAAGCATTTTGCTAATCAGCTGAGTTATTAAAATATGAAGGTTAACGAAATGAATGATCAAAAAAAATTTAATGAATTTGTACAATCAAATATACTAAGTATTGGATATGATAGAGACTTCATTGGATTGTCAAATATTTGGGTAAGAGAGTCAATTAATCACAATTATGCACAAAATTTTATTTGGCTTGGTAGACCTGTTATTCAAGTGCCAACGGATATCTATGCAATTCAGGAACTGGTTTGGAAAATAAAACCAGATTTAATTCTTGAAACAGGAATAGCCAGAGGCGGATCTCTTATTTTAAGTGCTTCATTACTCGCGTTGCTTGATTATAGTGAAGCTATTGAACAAGGATTAATTTTTGATCCATCAAAGTCTCAGCGTAAAGTGTTGGGTATTGATATTGATATTCGTGCTCATAACAGAAAGGCAATAGAACGGCATCCTATGGCGCATTTGATTAAAATGATAGAAGGCTCATCGATTGATAAAGCTGTTATTGATCAGGTTAATACTTTTGCATCAAATTATAAGCGCGTATTAGTCTTTCTTGATTCCAATCATACCCATGATCATGTACTTGCTGAGTTGGAAGCGTATGCGCCATTAGTAAGCCAGGACAGCTATTGTGTCGTTTGGGATACGGGGGTTGAAGATTTGCCGGATGGTTTTGTGACCAATCGTCCCTGGGGTAAAGGAAATAATCCAAAGACTGCTGTTTTTGCTTATCTCGAAAAACTTGAAAATACTTGTATTCAAGCCAATGATGGAAATCGTTTGTTATTCGAAATAGATAAAATGATTGAGCATAAAATTGCGATAACAGCTTCTCCTGATGGTTTTTTAAGAAGGCGTGATTTATAAAAGTCAAATGATTTTTATTATTTGTAATTGTTAAAATCTTGCATTATATAAGAGGTGAATTAATGTATATCCCCAGTCATATTTATATCGAAAATGTTGCTGGTATTTGTACTGCTTCATGTGGAATGTGTCCCATTGAATCGAGTCCTAGAAAGGGGATTATGAGCTACGAGGCATTCGAAATAATCGTCTCAAAGCTTTTTCCAATTAAAGATTATATTAAAATGGTAACTTTTGTAGGGCTAGGTGAAAGTTTACTTGATAAGCATATCTCGGAGAAAATTTTATTGCTCAATGAATCAGGTTTTTCTGGTATTGGTCTGGTTACTAACGCAACAGCCCTTAATGAACAAGT
>JAIOYD010000106.1 GCA_021741285.1 Rickettsiaceae bacterium
CGATTAATTATAAAAATGTCTTGTATATCAGCCCATCAGGAGATTCTGATTTGGCAATGTACGCCAAGAGGCACATCTATAAGTTAATAAATGATAAAGTTAATATCCTGTGGAAGACTTATAAAATAGACAATTCTATTGATGCAGATAACAAATTTAATAAACTCCTTTCTCAGTATAAACAAAGATTATTGTCTTATTCAGAAGTGATAATAGATGCAGATCCGCAAAACTGGGATCATATAATTGATCAATTCAAAGTAAAAACAGAAAACAGGATAATTGTAGGAAGAACTTATGATAATCTTGACACTGTTCCAGATGAACTTGTCGCAAAGATTAATAATAGCTTAGTAAACGTAGTAAGCGTTTCTAGCGAATATAATAAACAGACCCTAATTGAATTCGGAATCAATAAACCTATTATAGTAGACCAATGCCCAGAAGTGGACTTATGGACCTTTGGAGTAGACTCAAAGACTGAAGGCGTATCGGCAGAAGCATATTTGAACAAGAGCATCTTTAACCAAGGACAAGATGTAAAAATATTGAATCTTCCTTATGACAAAGAAAATTTCTTTTTCAATCCCTGCATATTTTCAAGAAATGAAAACCATTACTTAATGGCAAGACATTCAAAATTAATCAATAATAAACCTTATGAATTTGACAACTCTTTAAAACTCTATCAATTAGATTCAAATTTTGAAATCAAACAACAAATTCCTTTAACAATAAGAGACGAAGTTCAGAACGAGCAATACGAAGACCCTAGAGTTATATTTTTTAAAAACAAATACTATGTAGGATGCGCTAATTACATAGCCAACAAAGGCGGATATATCCATCAAAAAGTTTTAATATTTGATGAGTATTTTAATCATATAGATAATCTGCATATTAATTATGATGGCAACGGATCTTTCATAACAAGCAATACAAATCATCAAAAAAACTGGACATGGTTTATCCATGATGATAAACTAATGCTAGAATACAGGATGAACCCTCATGTAGTCCTAGAAATAGATCACATAAAAGGACAAGTCGTTGCAGAATACAAACACTTTCAAGACATAAGCAAGCTGTGGAAATTTGGCGAATGTCGCATGGGAAGCAATCCTATTTTAAAGGACGGACATTATCATGGCTTTTTTCATAGCAGCTTACACTGGAAAGGCGCAAAAAGAAGGTACTTCATGGGCTATTATAAATTTGAAGCCAAACCACCTTTTAAAATAACCGAGATTTCTGAAAAGCCAATACTATATGGTAACGAAGCAGACGAACGAATGTTAACAGATAATAGTCCATTAGTAATTTTTCCATGTGGTGCAATCCAAAAAGACAATCAATTCATTATTAGCTTTGGATTAAACGACGAAAAGACAGGTATTATAAAAATATGATACAAAAAAACATTCATCAAATATGGGTTGGAAATGCAAAGCTCCCTCCTAAGAAAATAATGCAATCATGGGTAAACTATTGTGAAAAATTTGGCTGGAAATATCATTTGTGGACAGAGAATGAGATAGAGAAGCTAACCCTGCAAAATCCTTCTATTTATCAATATTACAAATCAAAGAATGATTTTCATGGGATGTCTGATGTAGCTAGGATAGAAATAGTTAATCAATTTGGAGGGCTGTATTGTGATGTTGATTTTTTTAGTTGGCAGGTAGATATTGAAAAACTTGTATCAATTAATCATAATATGTTTATTGGCTGTACGGAAAATGGATACCCACACAAAAGCCAAATGCATATGGAATTTAATTATTTTCCCGGCAGAACAGATTGCGCTTTCCACTTAGCGAATGGATTTTTTATTGCGCCAAAAGATAATGATATTCTTTCATTCATGCTTCAACAAATGCCATCTTCTTTTTTTAATAACAGAAAATATTTTGATGAATCTTTTACAGATTGCGAAGGCAATCCAAGAAGGTTTGGTTCAGCAGATGTAATAGGATGTTTTTTTCTTACTCACTGCGCCAAGAAGCATCCTTTTGTTTTAATATCTCCAAAATTCATATTTCCCGGCATAAAATACGTTACAGAGCATTGGTATACAGATTTCAGAAAAGAAATCATTTGTAGCTATATATATAATCACGATGAAAAAATGGTAGAAGGTCTATTGTGATATTCCCTAAAATTTTTTGTTTAACTTTAAAAGAAACACCAAAAAGAAGAGAATATGCAGAATCTCATTTTAAAAACCATAATTTAGAAGTAGATTTCTTTGAAGGCATTCATGGTAAAAAATTTGGCCTTTTTACAAAAATACCATACACAGACGATGTGCCTAATTGGAGTCCAGACGATGGAACTCCTCATTTTATAAGTCAGGGACATATTGGCTGCATATTATCTCATTATACTCTATGGAAAGCTATGCAGTATATGCCATTCGGGGAGTATATAATTTTTGAAGATGATGTAGTCCTGTGCGATAACTTCAAGGAGAAACTAATTCATTATAAATCTCAACTCCCAGAGGATTGGCAGTATGCATTTATAGGTCACTGTTGCCTATGTTCAGAAGAAGGAAGATCCCATGTGAGCGAAAACATTATACAAACGACAGAACCTCCAATGTGTACCCATGCTTACATGATTAAAAAATCTGCTTTGCCGCTTCTTATAGAAACCAACAGTTTAGCTTGGTCTCACATCGATATACAAATAAAAAAGCGAAGCCTTCCAAAGCTAAAATACTATGTAATGATGCCCCCTCTTGCAGATCAAATATCAATAAACGATCCAACAGATATAGCATTTAAATCACTAACCCAAAATGGATAAAAAATATCATTTTATCTTTGGATTATCAGAGGATTTTAACAAAAAACCTTTTGAGTATTTCCATTATTTGTCTATCAAAAGCTGTTATTTAACACAAGGCAATCCTAAGATATACATGCATTATCTTTATGAACCTAAAGATAATCAATGGTGGGAAAAGATTAAACAGTTTGTTGAATTGATTAAATACGATTCTCTTCCAGATATTGTTTATTATTGTAACGATAAGAAAGTATGGAGAGTAGAACATCAATCCGATATCTTTAGACTACTAGTATTGAAAGAGTATGGCGGAGTTTACGCTGATGTAGACACGCTTTTCTATAAACCATTTTTTCCTAACCTAGATAAAGATTTTGTATTAGGAACAGAAGCTATATTCCACATAGACTCTAATCAGTGGCAAGTAAATGGTCTTTGCAACGCTTTGATAATTAGTAAAAGAGATTCAAAATTCCTAGACCTATGGTTTGAATCTTATCTATCTGACTATGATGACTACGATTGGAATAAAATGTCAGTAAGAAAACCTTTTGAACTTGCTAAAGAAAACCCAGATCTAATACATATAGAACCAGTAGAATCTTTTCACAAGTATGACTGGAACTTAGATTTTTATTATGAAAATTTAGATAGTGGAGATAGCGGAATTTATAGCAAGCACATGGCTGAATCTAAGGTTTACCATGTCTTAAAAAGAATATCAAGACAGTCTCTCCTGTCTCAAAATTCGTTGTTTTCTAAAATGTGCAAAGACATTAAAGGTTTATTGGACGAATAGCCTTTCATAGAGGTTCTTCATTAAGAATTTTCTTTCTAAATTATTTAACACGCAATAGTGATAAAAGAAAGTATTTTCTTTAATATCTTCGACGCGACAATCAAGAATAGTATTCTCAGGAAAAGTAGATACGTTTAAATTAAAATGATACAGTAAAGCTTTTAAACAGTTCTGCTCCCACTTCGCGCCATAACCTTTACCAAAAAAATCATTATCCTTAACATCTTTTAGGAATAAAAGAGTGTCTATTAATTTATTATTGTATTCATTGTTCTTTATATAGAAATGGCTTGAACAAATTCCATTCCAGTCTGAACTACACAAGAAAGAACTTTCTTTGCTTATGCTCGCCATGTCTAAAAAAGATTTTTTATTATTTAAAAATAGAGTGTCTATATCGCTCCATAAGACATAATCATGTTTTAAAAAACAATCCTTCACGGCAAGTAGCTTATTCCAAGCGGGATGAATATTATTATCAAGCACTTGGTCATAGATTTGAATTTCAAAATTATTGTACTCACAAAATTTTTCAAAAGACTTTATAGCTAAAGGAGCAAAACTTTTAAAATTATCAGTATATAATGTCGTCAGGCAGACTTTCACAATTAATTATATTACGATGTGTAAAATAAGTTAACAATATGATAAAATATAGATCAGAACTATCTTCTTTGTTTCAAGAAAAAAATTCTTTAGGAAAAGGCGTAGAAGTAGGGGTTAGCAAAGGAGAATACGCTAGGACAATACTATCTAAGTATTTGGGCCATTTGTATTTAGTAGATCTTTGGGCAATGCAAGATCCACAAGAATATGAAGACGTAGCAAACGCCGAAGATCATGAATCTAATATTCATCTTTGCGTTGCAAATTTATCAGAATACCAATCTCGTTATACGATGGTAAGGAAAAAGTCTCCATTGGCAGCAAATGATTTTGAAAATGAATCTTTAGATTTTATTTATCTTGACGCTAATCTTAAGTATAGTTTTGTTAAATCAGACATAGAAGCTTGGTTTCCAAAAATTAGGACAGGAGGAATTATATCTGGACATGATTATTTTAATAACTGGGATGACATTACTGATATAGCTCCAAACGGAATAGACAAATATGTTTTTAATGCAGAAGGCATTAAATTAGCAGCATTTGGAGTTAATCCAGCAGTAAATGAGTTTTGCGCTCAAAACAATTATAATTTACAAACTACTCGCTATGAGTGGTTTGCTTCATGGTATTTTATTAAATGACTAAATTAAGTGTTTCTACATTTTTTGATTTTGAATCAGGGTATAATACCTTGGTAGAATGCATATTAGAAGAACTTCCAAAGTATAATTGCTTAATAAAACCAAGGTCATTTTCTAATGATGCTGGCAGATTTGAAAAATACTTTGAGAATCTTCCTGTTTTTAAAGAAGATCTTGATTTATTAGTTTTACCGCCATGTAATGAATTAAATTTTTCAAACTTTATCTTTTTTTTAAATCCTAGGAAAGACAGAGTAATGCTGACAATGTGGGAAAGCACAAGGATCAACGAGATATTCATTGAACAGATGAACAACATGAAGGCTATTATTGTTCCAAACGAGTGGAATAAGGTTAATTTTGAAGCCCAAGGATGCGAAGTCCCTATTCATGTAGTTAAGCTATTCGTTGATACTAGTATATTTAATTATCAGCAGCCTGTAGTTAAGAACGAATTCGTATTTGGAACCGCGAATAAAGATCCTCGCAAGAGGCTAGAAGACGTAGTAAGGTGTTTCAATAAAGCTTTCTCAGATAAAAAAGACGTTAAACTCAAAATCAAAATATCTCCTAAAGAAAGTTACGATAAGACATTCACTGGTAGTAAGATAGAAATCTGCAAAGATTCTTTCACAAGAAATCAATTGAAAGACTGGTATTCTGATAATGATTGTTTTGTTTCTTGTGTAAGCGCTGAAGGCTGGGGATTGATGCAGCATGAGAGCATGGCTTGCGGAAGGCCAGTTATTGCTACTAAGTATGCTGGATTATCTGAGTTCATGACAGAAGAGAATTCATTTTGTATTAATTATAAAGAAGTGCCAGCAGAGGGTTACTGGAAAGCTCCTGCCTCGAAATGGTCAAAATACGATGAAGAACATTTGATAGAAACCATGCGCTTCGCCTACAATAATCCAAGCACTGTAGTGGAGAAGGGGCGACTGGCAAGTCAGGACGCTTGCAAGCTAGATA
>JAIOYD010000107.1 GCA_021741285.1 Rickettsiaceae bacterium
AATATTTTCTATAGGCATAATTTAAAATCCATAAGCTTTATACGCTAATTATACCATTTTCTTATGGATTTCCTAAGTAGTTTATATAGTAAAATCCCTTGCTAATTCAGCTAAAGAGACTTCTGACGAAGAGACTAGCGAGTTTGGAAAGAAGGCATAAAACAAACGACTGATATTAAAAAGCGCAAAAATTATGCTTTCTGCTTACAACAGGGGTGACAGGTCCAATTTTTTCAAAAAGTAGTAACTTTAATTAATTGAATTTTCTTCTGCTCTCAAGTGCGGCAGATAAGGTGCCTTCGTCAAGGTAATCAAGTTCGCCGCCTATCGGAATCCCACTTGCTAGGCGCGAAATATTAATCGGACGATTGCTGAAATATTCTGTGATAAAGTAAGCAGTAGTTTGACCTTCCAATGTAGAGTTAGTCGCGATTATAAGTTCCTCTGTTTTGTTTTTATCGCACCTCTCAAGCAGCTCAGGTAATCTTAAGTCATTTGGATTGCGATTGTTGGATGCCGAAATAGTTGTTCCAAGCACATGGTATCTACCGCGGAATATTTCACTTCGTTCTATTGCCCACAGCTCTGCCACCGTTTCTACAACTGCTATTATGGAGTCATCCCTAGATTCATCCAAGCAAATGCTACAAAGCTTAGTATAATCAATATTTCCACAAAGTTGGCAATTAGCGAGTTGATCTGATGCGTCTTTTAAGCCTTGAATTAAACCACGCAGACGCAAATCCTTATCTTGTAATAAATGTAATACTATTCTTCGGGCAGAACGATTACCTAGTCCAGGAAGTTTAGAAAACAAATAGATAAGTTGATCAAGACCAGATTGTTTGCGCATAATGAATTTAAAATGACATCCTTAAAATCCAAAGCCTGGTGGTAATTTCCCAAGATCGCCAAATGCATTAGACATGTTACTTTTTGAATCTTCATCTGCTTTAGCTTTTGCATCATTATGAGCTGCTACGATTAGGTCTTCTAGCATCTCTTTTTCATCAACTTTTAACAAAGATAGGTCTAGCGACACTTTAAGCATCTCTCCACTGCCACTCATAGACACTGTAACTAATCCACCACATGATTTGCCAACATATTGTTTTGAAGCAATTTCTTCCTGCATTTCTTTCATTTTTTTCTGCATAACCTGAGCTTGCTTCATAAGCTGATTAATATTCATTACTTCCTCATTAGTTTTAATTTTTAATTTTAAGTATTATATCGGATATATTTGCATCAGGAAAATTATTTTTTATTATTTGATAATCTTCTGAGAGCTTAACTTTCTCGAGCATAGTGTCTTTTAAAGTAGTGGTGGTTTGACGGACTTCACAACTAAGTTTCCATTTATTATCAGACCATTCATTTAGCAATTGTTCAATCTTTCTAGCTTTGGTGTTGATCTCGTTACTGACGTAGGCAATTTGCATCTGTAGATCCTTGAATTTGATAATTTCCACTTCATTTAATAGCAAATAATATATCTCCATTTCTTTCTGCATATGACAAAATTTTAGGAAATCAAAGACATTATTTTCATGATTTATAGGAGCTGGGGAGATTACTTTTTCAGGATCTATAATATCTTCAATAAGAGGTAAATTACAAGCATAAACAGCCTTGATAATAAGCATTTCTGCGGTTATTAATTCATTGTGCGATTGCTTAATTTCTTGCAATCCATTGCTAAATATTTGCCACAAGGTAGTCAACCTAGAGAGTGGAGTGCCAATTAGAATAGTAGATAATTCGTTAGAGTAATCTTGATATAGAGGGCTATGATAATTTGGAATAACTTTTGATTTGCAAAGTTCTGCCATAAAATCGGCCATGACCTGAACAAAATACTCTAAACTATTAGCTTGTGCATAAATTTCACTAAGTAAATTGATTGCTCTACCAGGGGCATTAGCAATAATCAATTGTGTAAATTCAATGATTATATTGGTGCGTAATAGACCTAGCATCTTACCGACAAGTTCAGCCGTGATTAAATCTGAATTACTTTGTTGGTTTAGATAAGAAGATGCTTGATCAATCATAGCAACGGCATCACGAGCTGAGCCTTCAGATTTACTTGCAATAATTTTTAAAGCTTCTTCTTCGAACTGAATATTTTCTTTTTGAGCAATCTGTTTGAGCAAAGTTTGAATTTCTTCATACGACAGCCGCCTAAGATCATACCTTTGGCATCTTGAAACTACAGTAAGAGGTATTTTTTGTACTTCTGTTGTAGCAAAAATAAAAATCACATGCGGTGGTGGCTCCTCAATTACCTTAAGAAGAGCATTAAATGCGCTCTTTGAAAGCATGTGAATCTCGTCTATAATAAAGAATTTATAAGCGCCCAGAAGCGGTTTATATTCACTACTTTCAATTATTTCTCTTATATCATCGACGCCAGTTCTACTAGCGGCATCTATTTCAACAATATCGGGATGGTTTTGTTTTGCACAACTTATGCAGTTGGTGCATTGTAGGCAAGGTGCAATTTGTTCTTCATTACTTTTTAGATCAGTACAATTTACAGTTTTTGCAATTATGCGCGCGGATGAAGTTTTACCTACCCCTCTAATACCAGTGAGCAAATAAGCTGAGGCTAGACGATTATTCGCAATGCAGTAAGAAAGGGTTTTGACTAAGACTTCTTGCCCCATCAACTCAGAAAAATTTGTTGATCTGTATTTACGAGCAAAGGGGATATATTTCAAAATTTCTTCTGACATGGATTTGAGAAACTAATGGGTTGGGATATGTCAATTGACTATAGCTAGTACTGACCCGGTTACAAAATGCTCTGGCTGCTTCCTTTCAGATCTGACCAACTAAACAAAGCAATCGCCCAGCACTAGCCATATATAAAGATAGTGGTTTTAATACATTCGATCAAGCCATATTTCAATTTAGACTTATAATTTCTTAAATTGTTTTTCGAGCTCAGCTTTATTGAATCTATCAGGTGTACCAAAAACCTCTGGATCTTTCATCATAAATAGAGTGTTTGCTATATTACTAATTTGCATAGTCTGACCAAATGTAAGGGTGATACTGTTATTCTCTTCAAATATTTGCATTTTTTGGATGTTCCTATTTTTTTTATCAAACCAAATTTCACTAATTTTATTTAGGTCATGATTTTTCAACCGCAAAACGTAGCTATTGTTCAATTCTTTTGCTGACAAAATTTCGAATTGGTTATCAAAACTTACTTTATCAACGAGCAGAAAGTTAAAAATGTTCTCCTCTGCTTTGATTCTACTAAGATGGCCCATTTCATAATCATAAACAGAGACATAGTTTTTGTTACCGACAATAACAATCGGAAATGGTTCGTAGTAATTGCATCTGAATTTATAAGGTTTTTGGATAATCAGCATACCTTGAGCAAGACGGCCTGTGCTGTCCTCTTGAGTAAACTCAACTGCAAGTGACTTAATGCTGCTTATGTAAGATTTAATTTCTTCGGAAATATCACTAGCATTTGTAAAGTGAGTTGATAATAGTAATGAAATTAACATAATACATTTTATGATTGAAAATAGTATTAAATGTGTCTTACTTGTGTTAATGCGCATAAAAATCTGCTTTTTAAGATGAAATTGATGTTCACATGATAAGGAATGGGTAGTATAACTTCAAGAATAAATTTAGTTGAAATTATTATACAATGAAAATTGCGGCAATTAGAGAACGGGAAAGGGGAGAGGTTCGAACAGCGATTACTCCTGACGTAGCTAAACTATACGTCAAAAAAGGTTATAGGGTATTTGTCGAAAGGGGAATAGGAGCTGGAGCACATTATCTGGATGCTGATTATGAAAACGCTGGTGCAGTGGTTTCTTCTGTTTTACTAGAGATATTGTCAGATGCAGATATTATTCTGAAAGTTCAGCCCACCCCGCTCATCGATCAATTCAATGAAATAGATATGGCAAAAGAAGGGTCAACGATAATAGGGCTCCTGTCACCATATTCGAATATAGAATATTTAGAAAAAGCATCGGCAAAAAAGCTATCAACCATTGCTATGGAGCTGGTACCAAGAGTTACAAAAGCACAAGGAATGGACGTTCTTTCTTCACAAAGTAATCTTGCTGGTTATCGCGGAGTAATTGAGGCCAGCTATCATTTTGACCGAGCATTTCCAATGATGATGACTGCGGCTGGTACCATTAATCCAGCAAAAACCCTTATTCTTGGGATAGGTGTTGCTGGGCTCCAAGCAATTGCTACAGCAAAAAGGCTTGGGTCTATTGTTTCAGCTTATGATGTAAGAGTGGCTACAAAAGAGCAGGCTGAAAGTTTAGGCGCTAAGTTTGTCTACCCCCCTGAATTAATGAGTGATTCTGAAGATAAAACTGGTTATGCAAAAGAAGTATCTAAGGATTTTGCTGCGATTCAAGAAAAATTCCTCAATCAAATAATAGATAAGTTTGATATTGTAATTACTACTGCTCAAATTCCAGGTAAAAAAGCTCCACTCTTGATTACTAAAGAAATGGTGGCAAAAATGCGCCCTGGTTCAGTAATAGTCGATATGGCTGCATCTTCTGGAGGGAACGTTGAAGATTCTGTAGAAGATAAAATAGTAGTAAAAAAAGGGGTAAAAATTATTGCCTGGAATAACTTGGCAGTAAAAATTGCAAGTGATAGTTCAAGATTATATGCAAAAAATCTATATAATTTTCTTGATTATGCTGTGCAAGATAGGAAAATAAATTTTAAAGACCAGTTGGTGGAAGAAATGACCATTAGCATAGAGGGTAGTATGATAAACAAAAAATTTAAAGTCTAGTAACAATTTTATCTGTAGATTCAAATGTATGATTTAAAATTAAAATTGTTGTGAGATAAGTATATTATGAAAGAAAAATTGCCATTAGTTATAAATGACGCTAAAGAAATTTCAGTAAAAGCAACTGAGTTATCTATTAAGCTGCAAGAAATGACTGAGAATATTGTTGTTCAAGGAAATAGTAATATTGATCCCTTAGTTTATGCGGTGACGATTTTTACTCTTGCTTGCTTTATTGGATATTATGTTGTCTGGAAGGTTACTCCCTCATTGCACACGCCGCTTATGTCTGTAACAAATGCAATTTCGGGTATTGTGATTATTGGGGCCCTTATTGCAGCAAGTTCAGTAAATTTTGGAATAGCTTCAGCGTTTGGATTTTTTGCAACTTTTTTAGCTGCAATTAATATTTTTGGTGGATTTATAGTAACCCAACGAATGCTTGAAATGTTCAAGAAGAAATCCTAGAAAAAATAAATTTATATGACCATGCAACTAATAGAATTTTCTTACCTTGTTTCAGCTATATGCTTCATTTTTGCTTTGAAAGGTTTATCTTCACCAAAATCTGCAAGAATAGGGAGTTATATAGGTATGATAGGTATGGCTATAGCACTTATAGCGACTTTTAATTTACCAGCCTTTGCTCAAAAAACAGCCCTCATTATTACTATAGTTTTAGGAGGAGGAGTCGGTGGAGTGATAGCCAAGAGAATCCCCATGACTGCTATGCCGCAGCTTGTTGCTGGCTTTCATTCATTAGTAGGTTTAGCAGCCGTATTAGTAGCATTTGGTGCTTTAATTTCACCAGAGAATTTTGGTATTGGCGAAAAAGGAGGGATCCCCGTCGGAGCACTCATAGAGATGTCATTGGGTGCTGCTATTGGTGCTCTTACATTTAGTGGGTCATTAATTGCTTTTGGAAAGTTGCAAGGATTAATTGGCGCTAGACCAATGAAATTCGTGGGTCAGCAGTATGTATGTCTACTGCTTAGTGTAATGC
>JAIOYD010000108.1 GCA_021741285.1 Rickettsiaceae bacterium
AACACTTAATATCAGGATTTTCTTCAGCAAAAGCATCAAATGTAGGAGCATATCTTTTGCAGGGGCCACAAAAACTTGCCCAAAACTTCACTAAACTAATTCCATCTTCTATATTGTCTTGAAAATCAAAAGTTGTTAAATTTTTCATATATTAATGATACATCAAATATCTGATTTGCTATCGGACCATTGACGACATGACCAAAATCGGGCTTTAGTTTTGCTGCCTGGATTATCACAATTATGTCTGGCTCTAAAGTTTTTTCTTCTTCCGGGAATGTTATCTTTAATACGCATGTTTGGATCACCGAAGTTTACCTTAACAGTATTTCCCTTATCATTCTTCACATAGACAGAGAATTTTTTAGGACCACCAGGAGTACGGAAAGGTTTATTTAATTTCTTTCCTTTATTTTTATCAGAAGCAATTTTATTCATAAGGTCTGTAATTTCATTTGCTTCTTCATGTAAACCAATGTCATCCAAATAATTTGCAATACTAGCTAATTTTGTAAGCATATTTAATCCTCATCAAATCCATCAATTAATTTTAAATCTTCTTCTGTAACAAAATCAGTTACATCTGGTTCTGCTTCTTCCTCAATAGACATAGCAGAAATACCAGCCATACTCTTCACTTTATTGATCAAATCTCTATCTCTATTAAGCCAACCATCAAGGAACACTTTTTGATCAGGTCTTTGTTTAACTCTGTCGTATCTTTTTTTGATTCTGAGTTGACAAACCTTAAGTGCTATATCTGTTTGATCAGCATCGTGTATCTTGTCACTAATAGCTTTTGTAAATGTTCCTGTAATAGGTACTTTTAACACAGCTTGTAATCTAGATAAACACCCACCAACACCCATATTTACAGCTGTGTCAAATAAAACCAACCCTAAAGTTCCATCTACATATTGTGCTCTTACAGGATCCCAATAATAGAGATCATAAATATCTGTATATTCTTTTTTTGTAATCTTCTCTACAGTTTGTTTTGGTAACTTTTTAGACACTCTGTATTGGTCATATCTAGATTGAATTACTCCATATCTAGTAGCCCCACCAGGATCTAATGGGTGATCTGTAAAAACTGATCCTTCCCATTTCAAAGTAAATATTAAAGCTTCGTCTAATTTTATAGGCATTTTGTTTTCTTCCTTAAAATGTTCTCATAGGTTTATTTCTATATATTTTTGAATATTACTTGTATGGAAGAATGGATTAAGATTTGTTTTAATTTAGATAAAAATGGTAGCTATAAAAAGGCAGACCATTTGTTTATTAAAATCGCAAGTTCTTTAATGTCGAAGCAGATATTGATTCCAGGAGATGTTAAAGCTACAGCCAAAGAAGCTTATGATGATAGATTTGGCGATGAAAAATTTGGCACTCCTAAGCAAATTGAAATAGCAAGGCAATTAAAATCCAGAACCTATTTGGAACTGAAAGATGTATTAGAAATATTTGAATACACTGTCAGGCACAAATCCACTCATATCAAGAATAAAAAATCAAAATCTTACAAAGAGTGGGGTTTATATGGTGGAGATGCCGGTAGAGATTGGTCAGATAAAATTATCAAAATGTATTTACCAGACAAATACAAATTAAGATAAATTTAGTATAAGATAAAAGGCACTTTAAAAACTGAATAAAGATATCGGTGGCTTGACATCGTAAGATAATCAAAGGGATAAAGTATTCTCTACTACTCCCGCCAGATTCGTTTGGTCAGTCAAGCAAGCTCATCTTCTGTGAGTTTCAGGGACAAAACCTGGAAATATGGAATAAGATGTAAGTAAAGAGTTGTGAGCTGAACAACTCTCCTAACACAGCATCATCGAAGCCTAAGAAGATAAGAGTAGCTAAGAAGTTCGAGAAGTCACGATCAAGAGCTTTTTTGCATAGTGAAAGGCTTTACGGAATATATTCTTTTCCGTTATAGTCTTGAAACTGAGTCTAATCACTCGTGAAGGATTAGATATTGAAGTGAGATGTATTCCTTATTCAGGATCATCAAGATACGCACACTTCTGTAGAGAGCGGGTTAAGAATTATTTAAAGCGTCACATCAAAGGATATAATATAATAATTCACTCAAGAAACAGACGTATCTCGTGTTAGTTGTAAGCAACCAAAAAATAAAAAGTGTGGTAGCAACAAGCACTTTAAGGAATAGGTCAGATGATAAAACATTTAAGGCTTATGTCTCTAAAACTAACATTTGACTGGAAATGCCACCAGATAAAGGCGGTTGTGTAGTTTGACTGAATAAGTGGATAAACAGGCAATCTATAAGTTGCGAGTAGAGTAATCCTGTAAACGAAACTACTGGGCTAGGAATAATCTCATCCTAGCCCATTTGATTTTAAGGGAACTTTGTGATAGAATTAAGAATAAATAAGATATGTTCTTATAAGGAGAAATGAATTGAAAAATTTTGTTTTGGTTTCATTGTTGTTAGGAAGTGTTTGTTTTGCTCAAACCCCTCCTGCTCCAACTATTCCTGTACCTTCTTATCAGCAGAAATTCAATCTATTTAACACTAATCAACTTACTCAGATTAACACATCTTTAGAATCAAGAAGAAATAAGAATTTTGTCATTGATTTTAAGAGTTTGTTGGCTGGTACAGATATCAAAAATGCTGAAGAGCATGATTTGAATGTAAAATATGGAATTAAATCTATGTTCGGTGGGGTGTTGTCTGCAAATATGTCCAATGTAAAAACATTTAATTCTCAAAAAGATAATGAGTATTATGGACTTAGTTATGCTTTGACTGGTAAAACTACCTCATTGAATTTTTCATATAAATCTTCAGATACTGTTCAAACACAATATAAGGGAATGGCTACACAAATTTATCAATTGGATTTTAAAACCAAATTCTAGTATAATAGGCATATGGAAAAAGATGCTACATATGCTTTGGGTGCTGGAATATATGTTTGGATACAAGATAATAGTAGTTTAGTGGCTTTAGCACAAACACTAGCTAAAAAATGTGTTGATTTAGGGTTATGCGATACAAATATGCATAACCCATTTCAAATTGTCCCCACAGATATATTTGCTGAGAATGGTAATTTACATCACGAACTTTTTGTAAATATTGATCATCCTGCTTGGGGATATTTTAAGCTCACTATTGTTTCTGATTGTGAATTTCATTTATTGTCTCCTAAACTTTCTTTTTTGCCTGATAAAATTTTCTTGAATATATCTGAAGTCAAAGATCACATTGATGACTTGGCTAAATCTTTGGATAAAATATATGTATTAGAAGATTTATTGTTTTCCAAGAATATTACAGAAGCTAATAATTTGCTTTCAGATATGTTGGAATATTACAAAAATAAAACAGATATGGCTCTTGTATCAATTAAACTTTATGTAGATTCTTTTCCAGGCAAATTGTATATATCTGCTACAAATGATGAAACAGCCAAAGAATACATTGGCTCTAAAAATTATGATTTAGCTTTATTACATCCTGAAAACTGGAATGTAGAAAGCTTTGATGGATTTTCTAATATTGAAGAAGCTCAAAATGAGATGAAAAAAGTGTTATATTCATTTTTAAAGAAAGAAAATCATTATTCTTCTCTGTTATATTTGGCACAGAAACTTATTAAAGAATCTGGTTTTAAAGTGTTTGTTGATAGAGAAGAAGTGTTGTATGATGATAAAATGAAGTTAACACTTGTAAGACCTGTTTTAAATGCTAAGGAACTAAAGATAGATGTCTGATTATCTCAAAGGAAGAACATCTTTTGATAAAAATAGATATGAAAGAAATGACTCTATTGGTAAAAAATTAGGAGTAAGTTTCCTAAATTTTATGATAGATAAAAAACAACACAAAAAAATATTACCCATTGTAGAAAATAAAAAATGTGGTGATATCAAATTGCTAGATACAATTACAGGAATCATTACTTATTATGAAATTGAAGTAAGAAGTAAAAAAGATTTTGATAATAATTTCCTTGGCTATTATAGTACTGTAGATATTCCATTGAAAAAGTTTGAACAAATAGAAAATGGATATTATTTAGCTTTTGACGAATCAGAAGAATTTAATGATGGTTTGCCAAAAAGATTATATGGATTAGATATATCTGTTATCAAAAAACATAGCCCCAAATATAAAGAAACTAAATTTAACCCTGGCAAAAAAGAGTTATTTTATCAAATTCCAAAAAATTTAATTAAAAGATACAAGTTAGATACATTAAAAGGTAAATACATTGAATACACAATTTAATATCACAATCACACAAGAAGCTGCTGACATAATTAAAGAAACTATGGCTGATAATAACTACTTAAATGGATATCTTGAAATTGCTGTTGTTGGCGGGGGATGTTCTGGTTTAAAATATCAAATGGGCTTGTCAGAATATGAAGAGCTTAGTTTGGATGATGTTGTCACAGAAGATAAAGATATTAAAATCCTCACCCACAAACAATCTGTCAAATATCTTAATGGTGCTGTTGTGGATTACACTACTAATGGCGCTATAATTGGATTTAAAATTGACAATCCTAATGCTGCTAAATCTTGTGGCTGTGGAGAATCATTTAGTATAGATGGTGAACAATACGACACTTGCGGTGGATGCGGTTATAAATAGTTTTTGTATTCTATTATAAATAAAAGAGCCTGTCCAAATTTAGATCTTGATTGATTTTTGGACAGGTTTTTTGCTATCTCTTCTAGCTGTTCAACTGATAAATCAAATGCCATATCCAAACATTTGATCATAATTTTCCTAGACAATTCAAACTTGACAAGCTTTCTGGCTAAATCTGCTTTAATTCCATCAGAATCAGAATAGCATCTCAAATTGATCTACCAAAGCAAAAAAAACCAGAATGAAGCCAGGATATCAATTTATTCATCTTAAATCTAAGCGGTATTTTGTTTGATTTAAAATAGCAAGCATTTCATCTCTTATATTAAGAAGATCGGTGTCTTCTGATTCATTTAAGCCTTGAGGGATTACATCAATCAAAAATCTAATACATTCATCAACAACAGCTACAGGATTTTCGTCTAAATTAGCTAATTGTATTGTGAATCCATTGACACCCTTTATAACCCCTTTTTTACCTTGAAAAATCTCAATAAAATCATCTATAAGAGGATCTAATTCTTCATATGCTGTTCCAAAAGCACTATGAGCAGCAAATGAACCAACTTTCTTTTGTGTTTGCCAATGCATAACTCTAAATTGATTCTGAATTGCCAAAAAATTTGTTATAAAATTCATCTGTAAGACTCCAGGGTATCATTGACAAAATCCCAATTAATCAATTTAACCCAATTTTTTAAATATTTTTCTCTGTCGTTTTGATATTTAAGATAATATGCATGTTCCCAAACATCACATCCAATCAAAGGTTTACCGCAATCTTCAATATAAGGATTATTTTGATTTGACATTGATGATAATTTCAATTTATTATCTGAAATGCAAAGCCATATCCATCCTGACCCAAAATGATCTAATCCTGTCTGAATGAATTTTTCTATAAATTTATCCAATGATCCAAATTCTTTGTCTATAAGGGTTTTTATCTCTCCAGAATATTGTGTCTTTTTGGATGACATATTGTTCCAGAAAAATGAATGATTGAAATACCCACCAGCATTATTGATAAATTTATCTTTATCTTTTGATGGAATTTTATCAATATTAGATAAAAGAACGACAATAGAATGTTTTTCAAGGCTTGGTTTTTCTTCAAGCACTTCCATCATCTTATCAAAATATTTCTTTTGATGTTTTGTATGA
>JAIOYD010000109.1 GCA_021741285.1 Rickettsiaceae bacterium
CCAGATTTGAATCCGATAGAAAAATTCTGGGCTAATATGAAACGTTGGATAAAGCAACAAATTACGCATTTTAATACTTTATATGACTCCCTAGTTTCTTTCTTTAATTACGCTATCTCAAGTTGATTTACTATATATAGTTAATTCAGATGAATTTAATGCTAGGCGCGAGGATACGAAGCCTATAGATAATAGGCCAGTGGCAAGCAACGACCCAGCAAGTACATATCAATTAACTATACTAATACCAATTTTGCTACGGACGATGTCATGGGCAAGTTTAGACTATACTTGTCTATGAATCTATGAAGTAATTTTGCTGCTGAAGCTCCTTCAACTAGCACAGGATAGCTTGCAAGAAATTCTTTTGAGTAATTATTTTGATGAAATTCATAGCCAAATTTTGTATTCCTGGAGGTAGTTGAATAACTTGTTAAAACAAGATCTCCTATTACCGCAGGTAAAGTTAATGACTCTTGGTTGCCTCCAAGAGCTTTTGAAATAATAGCTATCTCCTCAAGGCCCTTGCTTACAAGCCATGCCCTGGCATTTTCACCATAACCTTGAGCCATTAAAATTCCACTTTTTATTGCAATAATATTTTTAACAATTCCTGCAATTTGAACGGTTATAATATCTGTAGATATAGAAACATCTAGTTGCTCTGAGCTAAGTTCATCAGCTATATAACTAGCTAAAGAACGATCTTGGGAAGTGATAGTTATTGAAGCAAAATTTCCAATAGCAACTTCTTTGGCAAAATTAGGACCAGAAATAAATGCATATGGATTATCAAATTCCTGTTCCATTTTACTGGAAAACAATTGCAATGGTTCCTGGCACATTCCCTTTGTAGCAATCAAAAAAACGGTTTGTGAAGACAAACCCATTTGTTTTAATTCTTGAATTACACTCTCAAAAGCATGTGAAGGAACAGCAATGACTATAACATCATATCCTGCTAGATCTAGTAGACTTGTGGTGGCGGTAATCCCAGAAGGTAAAATAGTATCATCAAGATATTTACTATTTTTATGATGGTTATTTATCTCTTCTTCAATACTTATTTCCGGAGTATATATTAAAGCACTCCCATAAACTCTTGCAACTATGCAAGCCAGAGCCGTACCCCAGCTTCCACCACCAATAACTGCGAAATTTTTTAGTTTTTTCATTATGCTACCTTTGCCAGCATGTGTTTGTCATTAAATTCTGTTAACTGAACATCAATTAACTGGCCTGAAGAAAACTCTCCATCCAGCTTAACTGGAATAAAATTCTCGGCGTGGGCCATATTATTTTTCTCAACCAGCAATGTAGTTTTTTTTCCCAAATTATACTTAAAGAACTTCTCAATCTCTTTTTGCCCTTCTTCCCTTAGTATTGAAGCTCTTTTCTTCCTAATATGGAGAGGAACTTGAGGCATTTTTGATGCCGGCGTTCCTTCTCGCTCGGAGTAAGGAAATACGTGTAGATATTGTATATTAGCTTCAGAAATCAAGCTTCTAGTATTCTCAAACATTTCATCAGTTTCAGTTGGAAAACCCGCAATAATATCGGCTCCAAAAGATACTTCAGGGCGAATAACACGTAGAGATTTACAAAATTTAATAACTTGCTCACGATTGTGCCGTCTTTTCATCCGTTTTAAAATCATGTTATCTCCTGCCTGCAGACTGATATGAAAATGGGGCATAAGCCTTTTTTCATAGGCCATCAAGTTAAATAAATCATCATCAATCTCAGCTACATCAATTGAAGATAGTCTTAACCTATAAAGCTCTGGTACTAAAGAAAGTAACCTTTTAATCATCTGCGCAAACGTAGGCATGCCAGGTAAATCACCTCCATAAGCAGTGACATCTACGCCGGTAAGAACGATTTCTTTAAACCCCTCTTCGGTAAGTGCTCTAACTTGCTGAACAATAACTCCAATTGGTACCGACCTACTATTACCCCTGCCAAAAGGAATCATACAAAAAGTACACCTATGATCGCAACCATTCTGCACCTGAATAAAGGCCCTAGCTTTTCCTTCAAAGCTTCGTACTAAATGATTTGCTGTTTCCTTTATCGACATTATGTCATTCACAATTACCCTTTCTGTGTCCAACGTGTAATGCAAAGGAGAAAGTTTTTCTTCATTACCAATAACTTTATCAACCTCTGGCATATTTGCAAACATCTGGGGCGTGTTTTGAGCAGCGCAGCCAGTAACAATAATTTTCTTTGTTGGATCTTGTTTTTTAAGTTTACGAATTGCTTGTCTGGCTTGTTTTTCTGCCTCTTTTGTCACAGCACAAGTATTAAATACAGCTACATTTTGTATACCACTTTTTACAAGATTTTCTTTTATTATTTCGCTTTCATATGTGTTCAAACGACATCCGAAGGTTATGACTTCATGAGTTTCATTCATACGAATATTCTCCCTCAAAGACAAAGCTGGCGGGGCCACACATACTTATATTAGCGCCAGTTTTTTCCATTTCCAACCTTCCCAGCTCAAATACAACTTCCGCCTTATCAGAAACAAAACCAAGGTTATTTGCAGCAGCAAAAGTAGCTATCGCACCACTACCGCACGCGCAAGTGAAACCAGTTCCTCTTTCCCATACTTTTAGATATATTTTATCATCTTTCACTTCAGCAAAATTGATGTTTATTCCTTCTTTAAATAAATCGATATTCTGGAAATTTTCTCCAATCACTTTTCTATCTTGGTCAGATAATTTTGAGAAAATTACTAAATGAGGATTAGCCACATCAACGCAAATCATCTCTTTTGGCTCAATCAAGTGCCTAATAGCCAATTCCCATAGAAGTTCTTTTTTAGGCATCCATGATTCTTCGAAACTCGCAAGCCCTAAATCAACTTTAATTTGACTAGCACTAATATATTCACACAAGACTTTTCTACCGTTAACATCAAGAGTAATATTTCGTTTTCCATTTTTCTCAAAGATTAATCTCGATAAACACCTTGAAGCATTGCCACAAGCTCTCGCTGTTGAAGCATCTTGATTAAATATCCTCATCTTAACAAAATCTTGATTCATTTTATAAATAATCAACTGATCACAACCAACAGCCAATCTTCTATTCGAAATAGCTTTCGTAAAATCCTTCATATTCATGGCAGAAAGCAATTTCTCTTCGGCAATAATAACAAAATCATTACCTAAGCCATGCATTTTTACAAAAGGAATTTTTTTCATTCTTATACCTTGGTTGATGCAGAGCATCTATACATTCTCCAGTGAATAATGAAGAAGAAGAAGCCTGTAATAAGCCAACTAATACAACTAATGATACTGCTAAGAGCATTACCTTTGACTTCTTTAATATAATCTTCTCTATCAGCAATTCTTTTTTCTTTTATTAACTCAGGTTTAAGCATTTTTTGGTGTTCTTTGTCACCAGAAGAAATTTGCTTCTTATGGTCAATATACTTTTCGTCGTTACTAAATTTGCTTAGCTGGCTCATATACTTGTATTCTGTAAACACAAAGTCTGTTCCACTGTTAAGCATAATACCAATAGTTATCATCATTATGATAGAAGCTACTAAGCATACAATTAAACAATATATTTGAGTTAAATTCTTGAACATTACTTAAACACCTTCTACTATTAAAAGATCACTTTTCAGTAAGTCAATATACACGCTTTTAGAGAAAAATTGTAGAAAATAAATTATGACTATATGTTCTAAAAAATAAAAATTAAAATAGAAGTTTATGATAGATGAAATACTTGCGGTTTTAGAAAAGCTAATTAGCTTTAAATCAATTACGCCAAAAGGCAGTGATGCAATTAAATTCGTTGCTGATTATTTACAAAAACTAGGCTTTAAATGTTTGATAAAAACATTTGGTCCAAAAGAACAAGAAGTAACCAATCTTTATGCAACTCTCGGTGACGAAGCGCCTAATATTTGTTTTGCTGGACACATTGACGTAGTTCCTCCAGGAAACACCACCCTATGGCAGTCCGATCCTTTTCAGATGCAAGTAAAAAATGACCTTGTTTTTGGCAGGGGCACTGTAGACATGAAAGGAGCTATAGCCTGCTCTCTTGTTGCGGTTAGCAAATTTCTTAGAGAAAATAAAAGCCATAATGGAACGATTAGTTTTCTTTTAACTACCGATGAAGAAGGGGATGGCACTCATGGTTTAAAAGAAATGCTTGAATACCTCCAAGATATTACACCCAAAATTGATTTTTGTATCCTAGGAGAACCTACTACTAGACATGAAGTTGGAGACACAATCAAAATCGGCAGACGAGGCAGTATAAATTTTGACTTAACAATAAAAGGCAAGCAAGGGCATGTTGCTTACCCTGAAAAAGCTATAAATCCAATGCCCATTCTCATCTCCATTTTAAAAGCTCTAGTTGAAACAAAGCTTGATTCCGGATCAGAATTTTTCCAGAAATCTAATCTTGAGATCACTTCAATCGAAGGACAGAATACAGTACGCAACGTCATACCAGCTCTCGTGAGTGCAAAATTTAATATCAGATTCAATGAAAAACATATCCCCAGTGAGCTAGCTGCTAAAATAGCTCATACTATTTCTAAATACTCAGATGATTATGACCTACAATATTCTTGCACCTCTTTGCCTTTTGTTCAAGCATACTCTAAAGAGATGCAACATTTCGCTGATATAGTTTATGATACATGTGGAATACAGCCTAAAATTGATACTGGTGGAGGCACCTCAGATGCACGATTTATCCATAAATATACCCAAATTGTTGAGTTTGGACTAAATTGTGATCTTGCCCACAAAATCGATGAACATACTAAAATTTGTGATTTACAAACACTCTATAACGTGTATTATAGCTCCTTAGTTAAGCTTTTATAAGGCTTAAGGACAATTTTTTGCGGGTGTGGCGGAACTGGTAGACGCCCTAGATTTAGGTTCTAGTGCCGCGAGGCGTGGGGGTTCAAGTCCCTCCATCCGTACCAATTAAGGATAAATATATACAAATTGGTCAGGTAATCTCAACGATACGAATTTTAGGGTTAAGATATCCTAACATTCGGTATAACATGTTAAAGTACAAAAATTTATGATTATATCAGAGCTAAAAAAAGATAAGACTGAATTTCACGTAAAAGTTGTAATTTCAGTTCAGGATATCTCAAAACAAATAGAAGTTGAGTTAGCTAGTATTGCAAAAACTGCAAAAATGGATGGATTTCGAGTTGGAAAAGTTCCCTTATCTGTTTTACGTAAAAAATACGTCCCGACAATTAGGAGCAATATCGCACGCGATAAGATAGACGCAGCTATAAAAAAGGTTGTGAAAGACAATAATCTTAATATTGCCTTTGATCCAGCGATAGAAGATTTTAAAAACGAAGATAATCAAGATATTGAATTTGTTTTAAAATTTGAGCTCCTACCACTCGTTACTTTGCCTGACTTTAAGAAAATATCTATTGAAAAGCCAGTATTGGAGGTTTCAAAAAAAGATATCGATGAAAATCTCGACAAGATATTAAGTTTTTCTAAATCATACGACAAAGAAACAAAATCAAAGGCAAAAGCAGGTGATCAAGTCACAATAGATGCGATTGGTTATGTTGATGAAAAAGCATTTGAGGGCGGAAAACTAAATTCTCAGAAGCTAGTCTTAGGAAGTAAATCCTTTATTCCAGGTTTTGAAGACCAACTATTTGGTAGCAAGGCTGGCGACGATGTTTCAGTTAAAGTTGATTTCCCTAAGGACTATCATTCAAAAGAC